>JAIROD010000865.1 GCA_031257725.1 Planctomycetaceae bacterium
GCGCGTCGGGTACAGGATGGCGGACTCTGGCGTGACACAGAGGAAAAGCGGCTTCAGTTACTTCGATCCGCTATTGTTGCGTCGCCGGAATTTGTTGATTTGGAAGTTGATATTGCGGACAAAATTCCACCGTTTGGGCAAACGCGCCGGATTATCAGTTACCACAATTTGGAGGGAATGCCGGAAAATCTTGACGTGCTTCACCGTGAAATGTTGACGAAATCGCCGTATTTTATCAAGATTGCGGTTAATCCTAAAACGGTGGAGGATATGTTCCGGTTTGTTGCGTTTGTTCGGGCAAAAAATGGTGAGGCGAAACAACTTGGTGATCGGGGGGTACGGGTTATTGGAATTTGCATGGGCGAGATGGGCAAAGCCACGCGTATTCTGGCAAAGAAATTTGGAATGCCCTATACTTATGCGACCTTTTCTCAAGACCGGATGATTGCTCCCGGCATGTTGGTTTATAAGGATCTTCTTGATTTATACCATTACGATCAGACTGATGCGGACACAACGGTTTACGGAATCATTGGCAATCCTATTGGGCATAGTTTGAGTCCGCTGATTCATAACCGGTCTTTTATCGAACAAAAAATCAATGCGGTTTATGTTCCGTTTCCGTTAGACGATGATAATGTTCCTGATTTTATTAATTTGGCGAAGGAGTTTGATATTGCGGGATTAAGTGTAACGATTCCGCACAAGGTTGCGGTGATGAAGCATTTGACCAAGATGGATCCGGCGGTTGAAAAAATTGGGGCATGTAACACGTTGGTATTTCGCGGTGCCGAGCGGCTTGGTTACAACACGGATTATGTTGCGGCGGTGTCGGGTATTGAGGCGGTGGCGGGCAGAAATTTTAGGGATGAAAAAAGTGTTCTTGACGGCAAAAGCACTTTAATTCTTGGAGCGGGCGGAGCCGGAATGGCATTAGCTTACGGATTAAAAAAACGCGGCGTTTTAGTTACGATCACTGATATTAACGGCAACCGTGCTTATGAGTTAGGCAAACATCTTGATTGTGAAATTATTGATTGGAAATCGCGGGATAAGTTGAAGCCGGATATTCTTGTTAATTGTACGCCTATTGGGATGCATCCGAATGTGGATGAATCACCGTTTGAGAAAGCGGCACTTCGTCCTCGAATGATCGTGTTTGATGCGGTGTATAATCCGGAAAACACGTTATTGCTTAAATCGGCAAAGGAAAGGGGATGTATTGTGGTTTCCGGTGTTGAAATGTTTGTTGGTCAAGCCTGTTTACAATTTAAACTCTTTACCGGTCAGAAAGCGTCTGCTTCTCTAATGCGAAATCTTGTCCGCGACGCCCTATCCGCTGCCCACTAAAAAAAGGTCAATCAAAAACACGCGTCCCGTTAGGGACGAAATATTGGGTAGAAAAAACACCAAATATAAATTTCACCAATATTGCGTCCCTACGGGACGCGAATAATTTTTGTTATATGCCGTTTGCTACCAAGATGTCGTCCCTAGCGGGACGGAATTTGTACTAAGGTTATGTTGCGGGAATCATCGCGGGGTGAACGCGGGGTAAACCCCGCGTTGGTGTAGCGTTTGCCTCCATAACCTTATTTTTACCTTATTTTCAAACAAAACAACCTTAGTAGTAGCCATTGTTCCCACACCAACCAAACCTTATTACCTTATTAAAAAAAGGAACAAATAAGGTTTGTTGTTGTTTATTTTCATGCTACTGAGGTTGTTTAGTTAAGAAAATAAGGTGAAAATAAGGTTTGTTAAAGCAATCCAATACGTTTTCGCAAATTCCGCTGATATATTACATTTATTATAAAATAGATAGTTACTTTATTATCCCGCTATAATAAAAAACAAATTTTACTTTTAACAATTCCCTAACAAACAACCCTTAACATTCAAACCATTAAAATGAAATTACGAAAATTACAACTTTTTTTGTTACTGTTTCTGATTCTTTTTTCTGCAAAGATAACGCTTTTTGCGGAGGAGCCGGGAAAACGTCCGAATATCGTTATTTTTCTTGCGGACGATCTTGGTTGGGCGGATGTCGGTTGGCATGGTACGGAAATTAAAACGCCGAACCTTGACAAACTCGCATCGCAAGGAATGAGGTTGGAACGATTTTACGTACAACCGGTGTGTTCGCCGACAAGAGCGTCATTGATGACCGGACGTTATCCGATTCGTTACGGTTTACAAACCGGCGTGATTCGCCCTTGGGCAAATTATGGTTTGTCAACCGACGAACAGACATTGGCTCAGGCTCTGCACGATAATGGTTATTACACGGCAATTTTTGGAAAATGGCATCTTGGCGAAGTAGAGAAAAAATATTTACCGCAACAACGCGGTTTTGATTATCATTACGGTTTATATCTTGGCGCGATGGACTACTATGAACACACTCGCGACGGCGGACTCGATTGGCATCGTAACGGTAATCCTGTTCGGGAAAAAGGTTATTCGACTGATTTACTTGCGGAGGACGCTGTCAGACTGATTCAGTCTCACAATACCGCCCAACCGTTATTTTTGTACGTCCCTTTTAACGCGGTTCATAGTCCTTATCAGGAAGTTCCTGAACAAAAATGGAAGGAACAATACGCCGATCTCGCCGGAAAACCGCAACGAAAAATTTATGCCGGAATGGTTTCAACAATGGATGCCGCCGTCGGCAAAGTGGTTGCGGCGTTACGCGAAAAAGGTCTTGCCGATAACACCTTGATCTTCTTTTCGAGCGACAACGGCGGACCGAATCCGAAAAACGTAACAGACAACGGCAATCTCCGCGCCGGTAAAGGAACGTTGTACGAAGGCGGTGTTCGAGTTCCGGCATTTGCCGTCTGGCATGGAAAAATCAAGCCCGGAACTATTTCGGAACAACCAATTCATATTACGGATCTTTATCCGACATTGCTCAAAATTACCGGAACATCAATTGAACAAAAATTACCGCTTGACGGTGTTGACATTTCCGAAACGCTTTTGGAAAATAAACCGTCCGCCCGAACGGAAATTTTACACAACGCGGAAACGAATCGCGGGGCATTGCAACGTGATCATTGGAAACTTGTCTTAACTGATCTTGACAAACCAAAGCAAACGAAAAAAGAACTATTCAATTTAAAAGACGACCCGAATGAGCAAAACGATCTTTCAAGTGTTCATCCCGACAAAGTTGAAGAACTTACAAAACGTTATGAAATTTATGTCAAGAATGCGGTACCCGCATTGAATAAACCCAAAGCCGAAAATTTCAAACCTCGCGAAGTGTGGGGCGATTTCAATGATTGATTGGGAATCATGTTACGCATTGATTTGGCTTAACGCCGTAGGCGTTTTATGTGAATAACCGCCGCCGGTTCAGTATCTACTAACAGGCGGTGGTTATTCACGTTGAACCCCTAAAGGGGTTGTTCGGTTGTTATAGGGAGTCGCCGAATGCGTAGCATGAGTAATAATTCAGAATTTACCGAAAGTTAACGGCGTGGGCTTGCCTCGCGTT
>JAIROD010000850.1 GCA_031257725.1 Planctomycetaceae bacterium
GCCGGTTGAAACCGGCGGTTATTCACAGTAAACGCCTAGCGGCGTTGACCCGATGGCAGACGTTACTAGACCAACAATCCACTGAATAGTTAAAAAAATATTCCACTGATATATTACAAAATATTTTCTCTGTCAATTTGTACATTAATTATTATTCTTTCCGGTTGTTCAAACAAAATAAGCGTAACAGGCGTTGTGAAATTTGCCGACGGTTCGCCGTTAACAATCGGTTCCGTTATTTTTGAGAACGACAAAGAACAATACTTCGGTCAACTAAACACCGAAGGTAAGTTTAATCTCGGCGGTATCAAAAACGGTGACGGTATTCCGCCCGGATCGTACAAAGTACGATTAGCAGGAACGGAAGAAACACAAGATACCGAAAATAACCGAGTGATTGTCAAACATGTTGACGACAAATACACCAATGTTGCAACATCCGGCTTGGCTGCAGAAGTCGGCAAACAACAAACATTTGATTTCACGGTGGAGAAACCGGAAAAATGAGTTGTAACGTAATATATCAGTGGAATTTTTCGGAGATTGAAGTTTATTTTTTACCACCCCTGCCCCTCCGAAGGCGGGGAATCATTCCCCTCCTTCGGAGGGGCTAGGGGTGGTCATTCGGAGTAAACGACTGAATAGTTAAAAAAAAATATTTCACTGATATATTACGTTGTAACTTATTCGGAAAATGGTGAATGTTCATTTTCTGTCCCTTTTTTCGCAACCTTCCGGTTGCGGCTCTGAAAACGCCGCCATAAAATACGCAATAACCCTAATCGTTATCCCAAAACAACAAACACTCCCAAAAAGTTGTGAAATTAGGGTTTGGGATTCGGCGCAGGTTCATTGTTGTTTGTTTCCGTTTTTTCGTTTTGTGTGGATTCCTTGTTTTGTGTGGAGTCTTTGTTTTGCACGGCTTCTTTGGCAGCAAGAACTTCTTGATATTTCGGCGGTTTCATCTGAATCCGTTTGAATCGTGTCGCTTTGTCGGCATCCGGCTTGCTCAATAACGCAAGCCGAACCGCTTCATCCGCAATCGCTTTTTTTATCTCCAAAAGATGCACCGCATAAGTTAACTCCCTTTCAACCTCCCCAACATAATTCTGATCAAAAAGAAATTGCGCCTTCGCCGCACAATATTCACAAAGTCCAAAAAAATGCGGAGAATATGGAGAATAAGGGGTATTATTTGTTTTTACAACAGTTTCAGGAATCGCCTTGTCAATAAAATTTTCAAGATTTTTGATTTCGATTTTTTCAATACGGTCAAAATTTTCAACAGAAATATCAATCGGAATTTGTTTGATAACCCGTGAACACGGTGAACGCCTCACTCCAAAATTGATACAGTGACCGGATTGTTTGAGTAATTCCCATGCGTCCCGGCTTTTTTGAAGTTGGGCAAGAGCAGCGTCACGCAATTCCGCAAGAAGTCCAACCCGATCTTCCGCCGATTCCTCCGCCGCCACCGCATTGCGTGCCTGAACCTGTTCCCAAATTGCGTGATTCAGAACCCGAACATATTCTTTAGACATTACCGCCGCCGGTTGACCACGACGAGCATACGGAAAACCGTGCGCATCATACCCAAACTGCCGTGCCGGAGCAATACTGCCCGATGTGCCGCGATACCAGAGTTGACGTTGACTCGCTCTGGAAAGATATTGATATTCATGTCCGTAATCCGCCAAATGTTTTGAACAACGATTACAGTACGGATCACGGCAACTCCGATATTTGTCCTTACTCTCGTTATCAAGCAATCGTTCCCGCTTAATCGTCCACGAACCGGAATGGATTCCAGAATGGAAATTCACGTGAGACATGAAATCAGAATAAAACGGGTTCGCCGTAAAACGATCCAATGCCGAATATTCATCATATTGGGCTAAAACGGTTTGCCCGCAAAAAATAAAAAGAACAACAAAAAAATTTATGAGTTTTGTTCTCATCCTGTCCTCCACAAAAAAACAATCCGACAAAATTTTACTAACTCATTTTAGAATACAAATAGAGAACATGCAAAAAAATACAACCCGTTTTTTTTGAGTAAAATCACCATTTTGATCTCATTGGATATTGCTTTTCCGGTTATTTACTCATATTACGCATTGGTTTGATTCAACGCCGCTAGGCGTTTTATGTGAATAACCGCCGGTTTCAACCGACGGTAACGGACACACAACCACCTCAACCCCTTAGGGGTTGGCGAAAGTGTTGCCAACATCCGCCGGTTCGGTATTTACTTGAAACTGGCGGCGGTTATGCTTGTAGAATGCCTAAAAGCGTTGTTCGGTTGTTATAGGGAGTCGCCGAATGCGTAACATGAGTTAATAGCTAACGACGGGGTTCACCCCGTGTTTTAGGGTTAAGCCTAACAACGCGGGGCAAGCCCACGCCGTTAACTTTCGGTAAATCCTGAATTATTAGAGATTCCCAATATTGTAAAACTTGGGGTACTTGCATTTGTACAATTGTGTGATATACTTTGTAGAAGTTGGTAGTTTACCGATTTCATTAACATAAGGATTATTTGTCTATTGAGATAAAGTTTCCAAACTGAAAATTTAGCGTTTTGTTGCTTTCAGACAATTTACCACCTTGAATCATTTGATTGATTCTTGTCAACGAGGCAACATCGAAGGACGCTCCCTGTTTAGGGAGTGCCAACCGATGTTGTTCGTTGAACTCCGTGGTAAGAGTGTCTGAAGCAATGGCGGATACTGGCACTCTTTCTTTTTGGCAGTGTTGAAAGTGTGCTGTTTTCAATGTTCACTGTCGTTCCAATCATAGGAGTTTCACAATGCTTAATGCTCACTATCTCTCCATTGTACTAACGTCCCTTTTCGTATTCATTACTGGTTGTACCGCATCAACTGCTGATGAATCACAATCCGGCAAATCATCGGTTTCTCTTGCTACCTTTATTAAGGAAAGCGGTTTTAACGATGATGACACAGAGTCCTTGCTTCGTTTCGGAACGCCTGCTCTCAAGAAACAATATGAAGATGCAGACGAATTTGACCGAGAAGACATCCAAAAAAAGATAAAAAATAAACAAGACGAAATTAAATCTCTGCATTTCTTCATTGAAGTTCCTTATTTTACAGATGAACTTAATGTCGATGGCGACAATACCAATGTCCGTCTTGTTATTCCGGTGAAGTATTTTAATAATTTGGGATACGTTCAAAAATTCGATGTCTTGAGGAAACTCGAATTCAAAAACAAAATATTTGAGAAAGCATCTTTTGACAATTTTACCTTTTGCCATCCGTTAGTAAAACCTCAATATGCTGGTATTATTAACGAATTAATAACTGATATAGATGTTGACCTTGGAAAACAGCTGGCAGAGGAAGGAGAAAAAGCCATTTATATGAAAGCCAATCCTAAACAATCAATTCTTTTGTTTAGCGCAGTCGGCACGAAGGAAGCAGTTAAAAATATTGTCCGCCAAAAAGACGCATATAGAGTCAGAATTGAGCTGACTAATCTGTATTTTATAAAACAAATGGATATGCCAGAAATTTATTACTTCTATAGTTTGCTAAAGAAGGAAAGATATATTTCTAGCAAAGTGTCTATTAGTAATGATACAGATACAAAGCAACCTGATGTATGGGTGACTAACGGGACGAAAAAAATTCCTGCAATATCGGCAGATATTACAAAAATCGAATTTATTGAAACTAAAAAATAGTAATTATTCACTCAAACTGTAAATAAATTAAACTATCAAATTTGTAAGTTATTATTTACCAATAGTTTATGTCAATTCAAAACAGGGATTTTTTTTTGCAATTTTTGATCACTCAAAATTGGGTAACACATTAAGAAATCCTCATTATCAGGGAAAAAATAATCTATTTTTTTGATTTTTGTGTATCTGTTGTTTACAGTTTGAGTTATTCAGTAACGATTCTATTGTTTATCATC
>JAIROD010000867.1 GCA_031257725.1 Planctomycetaceae bacterium
AAAGTCAGTTCCGTTGTATTCGGCGAAGTGAATTTTTTAGCGATGGTTTGTGTTACAGAGTAGGAAGTAACATGACCATCTGCGTCTAAAACATTTTCAGCGATTTCTGTTTGTGCCAACCAGACCTTGTAATTTCCGTCTGGAATTCCTTCGATCTGTTTGTTTCCGCCAGTAACATACGTTCCATCGTTTTTGATTGTCCCGAAGTAGGATTCGTTACCGTTGTCAAAAACGACGTTGCCTTTTGTAATCGGCGTGCCGTCGGAAAATTTTACCGTTCCTGAAATCTTTGTTTTGCCGTCGCATCCGGTAAAACAAAAGATAAGCCAAAGAACGGAAATAATAAGTATTTTTTTTCTCATAAATTCTCCTGTTTTAATAATTGTTTTGGAATTACTACGGAAGTGAAGCGGGATTACCGTCATTGACGCGTGCCAGATTCCAGAGTAACGACGTTGCGGTGGTTCCGCTAATTCCATGAACAGAACCATCGCCAATAAGGAAATGGACAATTCCTGCATGTTGACTCCCAAATCCGTAATGTCCCCAATGGTTACTGGGCATTTGATCGGGAACAACTCCGGGATCATTGGGGTTTGCAACAAGACAGCGGTAATTCTGATGAATGAACCGACCAACATTAAAAATCTCACCCGTTGGCCATGTTTGCAAGTATCCGCCATCCCAATATCTATGGCTTCTAAAATCGGAACCGAGTGCAAATTTCGGAATGAATTTTTCGCCGACAACAAGTTGATTACTCGTTCCGTCTTGCCACCACGCCATTGAATCACGGTACTCCCAACTAATGACATTACCACTGTGATGGATGGTTGATCCATCAGCAGAATTGTTAAATCTTGTAAGTGAAACGCGCAACGGACCAGTAAAATCGTCGGGAGTTGCACCGCTTCGTGTTGAAAGAATACAGTATTCTGACCAGAAGGATTCAGCGGCTTTGGTCACAACAGCCGCATAATCACAACGAGGACCGCATTCTACAGGAGCGACAGTACCACCTTCTTCAAATTTGGCAATTCCTTGTGCTGCCGAGTGGCGTGAAGGGCACAAATAAATGGAGACACTTCCAAAACCTTTCTGTTCATCTTCTGTTAAATCCTCAATGAACCATCTAGTTCCAACCTTGTTGGCAGGAAAACGAAGAAGACCATCAGCTGGTACGGTCATCCTTTCATACAGAGATGGTTGCTCAATGTAAGGATACAAATACGCCAAAAACGATCCTTTGGGACCAAAAATCACAATTGGCGGAAGCCCTTTTTGGGTATCGTGAAAATTGTGAATCCCGATCCCGATTTGTTTGAGATGGTTGGTACACGTCATTCGCCTTGCCGCTTCCCGCGCCGCTTGCACTGCCGGTAACAACAACGCAATCAAAACGCCGATAATCGCAATCACCACAAGAAGTTCGACCAATGTAAAGCCGAACGGTGAAGAGCGAAAAAGAGTTGAGAATTTTGCGGGAAAATGTCGGAAAACCGGACACTTTCCGCTCTTCGTTCTTAACTTTCCTCTACAGATAGCCCCCCCCCCCTGTCTTGCCCATTTTAACATTTGGCATTTTGCAAAGAAAAACGCCAAAATCTCAACCAAACACATCACTACATTTTTCATTGTCAATCTCCTTATTTTATAAGGTTTTACTGAAATAATCGCGAAACATTGCCGAAAAACAACACGGCAAGAAAAAAATGTCTCGCAATTGAATGAGTTTCACAGTTTACATGGAACCAAATAAATTGTCAACAGGAATTTTCTTGTTGAAGGAATTTTTTTTGATTCTTGTTCAGATGAATAATCCAGAGGTTGGTGACGTTTCGCCGAAGGGCTTTCACCCACAGCTTTCACCTACGGTTGCTGCCTACCCCAATCTACCTAATTTACCAACCAGTCAGTGGATGCTAGGCAATGTTTTAACGTTTTGGCGTTGTGAAAAGAGTTGCCGGAACACGGGTGGGCGATGATTGGAGAAGACGGTCAGAGGAATTGATCGCCGAAGTGCGTAATCGGAATGGAACTGAAGAACGTGATATCGGTATCGGTGTTGCCGGAATATCAGGTAACTCAGAATCAGAAACCTCAATTCCCAATACCGATAATTCAGGTAATGTCGTTACAACAGATGTTGTTGTTGTTAATGATTGTGTTACCGGTTCGGTCATTGTCTGATTACTTCGGGAAAATCGGCGACCAAATAATGTTTTTTCTCCGGTTTCTGATGAAAAATTGGCAACCCTGTTTGGCGGATTGAATGAGCGAACCGGTTGTTCAGGCAATACAATTGTCGGCTCCGATATCAGTTCAGAACGCGGTGAAACCAACGGTAAAACGGTTGTGTTGGTTATTTTATCTGTATCAGTTATCGTGTTTTGCATTTGTCCGGTTTCCTCTGTTTTGGGTTCTTCTTTGTCCTCCTTGTCTTCTTTACCGGAACCTGTCCACCATTTTCCGAGAGCATCAAGTAATGAAGCGGCTTTGCTTGTTCCCTGTTGAATATTTTGGGCTTGTTCGATTAAGGAATTGCCTTGCGCAATCAGGTTATTGAGATTGGATTTGGTTTGTTCCTGAAAATCCTGACCGGACGGCAAAAATTCCCGCATTTTTTGCAGCGATTTTTCTTCCGGCGAGAGATTCGTAAAAATTTCCGTTCCGCTAATATTCGTTCCATTAATATTGGTTTCGTTAATTTTTGCGTTAAAACTTTCAAGTTGACGACGAAGTAATTCACAACTGTCCGACGGAATAAATGTTTCGGTTTTTTCGATTAAACGAGCTAAGTGGTTGCCGCTCTTAGATTTGAAAACAACTTCCCGTGTCGCTTCACTTAACATCACTCCGAAAAATGTCAGAACCATACACAGAATCAATCCTTTGAGCAACCCCAGTAATCCGCCCAGATGCCGGTTCCATTTTGCGAGATTCCAGTCTTTAATCTTTTTTTCCAGATAACGATGAGCCAATCGAACCGCCAGAAGTGTAATGATAAACAACACAATCATTGCGCCGATTTTGTTCCAAGGCTCTTCAGCCGGAATGGACGGAGCAAACAGAAACGCAAACCGTGACGCCACAACCCAACTTACCGCCAAGGAACCAACCGAAACGATTTGCGCAACCATCCCCGTCATCCACCCGCGAAACGCAAGAGCAATCAGAATGGCAAAAATAATCAAATCGAAAACGCTCATTTTTTGTAATGGATAACGGAATACTTAATTGAGCGGTGAAAACACATTGTTAGGCAAGAACGAATTTTACCGGATTTTGCTCTTTTCTCCAAGAGCAATTTTTGCTATTATTCGCTGGTATCTCTAGTGATTTCTAAAAGATTCGTTTTTGATCACAAAATTGGGCGTCTCCTAATAATTCAATTTTTTATTTTCAACCTATTAGTTAATCGTTAATCGTTAATCGTTAATCGTTAATTGTTAATAATTAACGACGGAGTTTATCCGGTGTTGTTCGTTAACGACGGGGGTTACCCCGTGTTTGGAGTTAAGCCTTCGGTAAATTTTGAATTATTAGAGATTCCCAATTATTTGTAATGTCCCTTCTGTTCCTAAAACCGGAACTAAGTGACGATAGGGACAAATGATTTTTAGATCAAAGTTTATTATTTGTTAAGGTGGGTAATTTCAGGCAACATATAACGTGTAGTACAATAACCGGCATAGTGTTGGGCGGAATTGGCTATTCTTTTGGTCTTCCGTTGCCGACCTGCCTGCTTTCCGGCGGTTTATGTAGTATTGCCGGAATGTTCCCGGACATTGACAGCGATACGAGCCGGTCATTTCAGGAATGTATTTATCTTGTTGCCGGAATTGCCGCCGTGCTGTTTGTCCAACGGTTGCGGCAACTCAGTATCGAACCGGATATGGTGTTGCTTGGCGGTGGAGGCATGTTTCTGTTTGTCCGGTTTGGCATCGGTGAATTGGTCAAACGGACAACCACACATCGCGGAATATTTCATAGTATTCCGGCAGCCGTTTTTTCCGGACAAATTACCTTTTTCCTCTCAACCGGAACACCGGAAGAACGGATTTTTAAAGCCTTTGCGCTTTCATCGGGTTATCTTTCTCATTTAATTCTTGACGAAATGTGTAGTGTTGACTCAAACGGGCGAGTGAAAAAATCGTTTGGAACGGCGTTAAAATGGGGAGACTCAAAAAAAATGGCGGCAACACTGGTTTTGTATTTCCTGGTTGTTTGTTTGGGAACCGCCGCTTTCAACAATCCCGATATCGGTAAAATGGTAAAACAATTCGCTTCGGAAAAACTGGACAAGGAAATGAACGAAGTAAATAATATAATTGTTACAAACAACGTCGGGATAAAAGAAACAAACAACGAGTTGCAAACGCTTGTCCGTCAGGAAAAAACGGTTTACCCCAATTCCAATCATCAAAATTCCAACGCCGCTGTTAAATCCAACACCGAACCGGTTTTGCCGCGTATTTCTGTTTCAAATGAGAATCATGAGCGGTATTTATTTTCCCGAAAACAACGTCGTGCGGATCGCGCACCGTCAATTGCTGTTGGCTCGGAAACGGCGATAATAACGCCGGTATCGCCGATACTGCCGTCGGTATCATCGAAAGTTTCTTCATCGCCGGAAGTTTTTGGAGCCGATTTTCAGAATCATGGAAACTATCGGAGTTTTTCGTTACCAAACCATGAACCTGCGCCGGTATTTTTGCCGTAACAAAAGTTTTTTTGTGTTGCTGTTTTTAAGAGGTAGGCAACCTTTCGCCGAAACGTTGTGATTAACCACAGAACTACATATGGGAATCTCTAATAATTCAGAATTTACCGAAAGTTAACGGCGTGGGCTTGCCCCGCGTTGTTCGACTTAACCCCAAAACATTGGGTAAACTCCGTCGTTATAATCTGCGACAATCTGTGTAATCTGTGGATAAAATAAAAATAGACCGTTACTCGCAGAGTCTCAAAGAATCATCCACAGATTTTCGCAGATTATCACAGATTGTTAACGGCGGGGTTTACCCCGCGTTTGCCCCGCGTTCACCCCGCGATGATTCCCGCAACCTAACCTTATTTCCAACCTGATTTTCCTAACAAAAACAACCTTAGTAGCAATAAGGAAATGTAACAAATAACCTTATTACCTTATTGATTATCACAGGTTGTTAACGGCGGGGGTTACCCCGCTGTTAACGATTGAACAAAAATTCCGTCCCGTTAGGGACGACATCTTGGTAGCAAACGGCATAACAAAAATTATTCGCGTCCCGTAGGGACGCAATATTGGTGAAATTGATATTGTTGTTTTTTCTACCAAGATTTCGTCCCTAGCGGGACGGAATCTTTATTTTCGCAACCTGTGATTATTCGCGATTGTTACCGGCATGACTTACTCTGTCATGGCACCAACGCGGGGTAAACACCGCCGTTAACGATCAACCAACAAACGCCCCCTCATCTGTAACAATCTGTGTAATCTGTGGATAAAATACCGGCGTTTAACCGATTCAATTATTGGATATTTTCGTGACGAATTGAGCGTATTTTTGACAGATTATGCGTAACATGAATTATTGAGTTGGTTTGCAGTAGGTCATTAGAATTACGGACAAAATATCCATGTTAATTGGTTTTGCGTAATGTGAATTCATTCCGCACGCAATAGATTTGTCAATGTCTTCTTTGAAGGCGTTTGCACTGATTGCTATAATTGGTGCGGTAATTGCATCTTGGCGTTGTAATTTTCGAATTGCGGTTGCCGCTTCATAACCGTCCATAACCGGCATTTGAATATCCATAAAAATAATGTTATACGTCCCTTCCGGCGAATGTTCAAATTTTTCAACACCCTCTAAACCATCCTTCGCCTCCTCTGTGATAAAACCCGCTTCCTTTAATAATGAAACTAAAACAATTCGGTTGATAAAAACATCATCAACCACCAACGCTTTTTGTCCGCCAAAACGTCCGCGAATGTTACTCGCCACAACTCTTGAAGCGTTTTCATCTTCCTGTAACCACACCTCAAAATTAAACTCGCTACCACTTCCCAAAATGCTTATTACCGAAATTTCACTACCAAACAGTTTCAATATTTCCTGTGCAATCGTCAAGCCCAACCCGCTTCCGCCATAATTGCGTGTAATCTGGGGATTGGCTTGTTCAAACGGGTGGAAAATCGTCCGCAACGCTTCCTGTGAAATACCAATTCCCGTATCACGAATAGTAAACGCAATCAATGACTTTCCGTTACGGCGTTCTTTACACGCGACAATAAATCCGATTTTTCCGCCTTCCGGCGTGTATTTAACAGCGTTGTTAAAAATATTGTTCAATGCCTGACGTAACCGTAATCCGTCCGCAACAAAATTATTTTGTTCCAATTTGTCAAATTGCGTCGTCAGCTCCAACCGTTTACCGGTACAGTTTAACCGCAATACACCGGTTACATCTTCTATCATTTCGTCCAGTTTTAACGGTTGATTGATCAATTTAATACTGCCGGTTTCCAGATTGGAAATGTCCAGAATATCACTCAGCAAACTCAGCAAATGACTCGAAGAATCTTTTAACTGTATCAAATAATCGCTCAATTCCGCATATTCCGTTTTGTCCTGAACATTGCAGATTTTTGACTGCGCAATATTGTTCATTCCGATAATTGCATTCATCGGCGTTCGTAATTCATGACTCATCCGCGAAAGGAAATCACTTTTGTGTTTACTCACCAACTTCACCGCCGTCATCGCACGTTCCAATTCTATCTGTTTCAAGGATAAATCCGTTACGTCATTGCTTGTAATAATATAACCGATCTTTTTACCGTTTTCATCCATAAAATAATTCGCATTACCTTGCAGATAACGTTCCGACCGCGATTCGTAAAACACTTCGGCTTTGTTCAATCCTTTATGTAACGCCGTAATCGGACAATATTGCGTATTGTAAGGATAAATACTCAAATGTTCATAAGATTGACCAAGTGTTTCATCCAACGTTGCCTCTCCCAACACTTTTAAACTCGGTTCATTCGCATAAATGATACGTAAATTCATGTCCGTGATCACCAGCGGACCATGCACGCTGCGGACAATACTGTCCGCCATCTCGTCAAAGGAATCCGCAAGCCGTCCGAATTCATCACGTCTTTTTGTACAAAAACGAAAATAACGGACGCCGGAACGAAACTTGGAAATACCGTTGATTAACTCCTGTAAACGATACGATAAATAGGATGCCATCCAAATCGCAACAAAAATAACCAATACGGACAAGACAACAGTCGTAACAATAAGTTGGGAGGATGTTTTGTTGAAATTTTCGTCCACCATTTTTTCCAGCCGGTCGCCCATTTCGTCAGCAGGACGACTGAAATCATCAATCCCCGCACCAATCGCCACAAAACCGAATCCGCGCCGATTGCCGCGTACTTTAGGATGGTAATTTCCGGTGTAATAAGGAATGGCAGCGGCGGTATTGAGTTTGTACAAACCGCTCCAAAGGATATAAAACGAACCGGAACCGCCGTCCCGCGTTAAGTCCATCCAACCCGTACACTGCGGCGCATTGTTCAAATAACGTCCGTCCAAAGCCACTAATCCCAGTTTCGTTAATTCCGCAGCCGGTTTTTTCTTCCGCGATTGATACGCAATCGAATCGGTATCGCCCGTCCATGCTTCATAATCTTTTAACGTTGCAATATAATCCTGCCAATCTTCCCGCTCAATTCCCGCCGCCAACATCCCCTTATAAAGCGTTTCTTCAAGCCAAGGCGTTTCCGCTTTTCCTGTTTCAGGATTGAATCCGTACATGGAATGATGACGCGGATGAACCACACTACGGCATTGATAATCCCAAATAAAAGCGTAATTGCCGTCAAAAGCGTCCGATAATTCCGTAAAACGTTCATTCATCGGCGTGATGTGATCAATCATATTCAAAAGATGATCGTGATTCAACGCCAATGTTACATAACCTTTTACGTTACCATTCTCATTAAAAACCGGTTTCGCCCAACGAATAATTCCTTCAAAGCGAATACCCATCGGATTTTCCGCACCGGCATAAGCCTCCTCGTCCGGTTTCCACTGTGAACGCACGTTGAGAACCGCTTCTGATAACTCCGTTAAACCGTACCCCTTTTTCAGTTCCTCCGCAACTTGTTCAATATTTTTATCTTTGATTGTCCATATTTTTCCCCGTCCTAAACGCCGATCAATTTCGTTGCGGATTTTTGCGTTATGCGCCAATTTGCTGTTGAATTTGTCTTCTTCGTTTTTCAACTCCGCATTCAGAATACGTAATTTCCAAATCAATTCCGCATCGCCCCCTTCCTTTTCCAATGCGGCAATCTTAGCATCAATCAATTTTGATGCCATATAATCAGGGGTGTACATTCCAATAAAACGCGTCGGAACATACGCGCCAATCACCTCTGAAACGTAAATATCGTCCTTGCCAAGCCGGGATAACTCCCTGAAATAATGTTCCGCTTTAACAAATGTATTTTTCGGATCGGAAATATTGACGAGTTCTTTTTTGAACGGATGACGTTTTTTAGTTGTCTTTTCGGTTACAAATTTGGCAAGTTGATTTCCTTCCGTGTCCAACAGCGCAATTTCATCGTAAAGCGGAACAGCAACAAAATGATCAGGTTGATCTCCGTAACCATAAGGCGGACGATAATGAAATGAAACGCCGTCAATGGTATCGTTATTTTCTTTGTTGCGGGAACGTTCGCCAATGTCTTGGGGCGGAATGTACGGATCAATCTGAACCCACGACATCCCGTCATCGGCAACCTTCCAATGTCCGTGACGGCGAAGATTACCGGTTTTATTGTCGCCATAACTCCGGAATAACGATTCGATTTTTTCAATATTGTTTCGGTCGTTGAAATCAAAATCTTCGAGCATATCGGCGATAAAAGCAATATCGGCATCACGGCTATAAAGAAATTCCGCAACTTTTTGCGCCGTTTCCGTACTGATTCGTTCAATTCTCTCAACAGCACTTGAGGTAAGTGCGCCGCGTGAATCGGCTACCGACGTGTCACGTAACACCGTTCCCAACGTAATCAAGGCTCGCCATGCAATAACTGCCAAAAGAATCAATGGAATCACTTTGACTATCAGAAAAATGATAATCAATTTTTCACGAATCCCGACAATTGAAAATTTTTGTTCTTTGGATTCCTGATTATTTGTTTGTGCCGGAGCAGATTCTTCTTCCGGCGAATGTTCTTTTACTTCCGTCATATTTCTAACATAACCGTTGGTTTTGTATTGTAACAATAAAAAATAAATGTTTCATCTGAAGAACGCAATACCAACGGAACAAAATGGTCAACTATTTTACGTGTGTACGGTAAGTACGTTACACACGGCTCTATTGGAAATGTTCCGGCGGGATAAAACCGCCGCTTACAAACGTTACGAAAATTTAATCTCGCCATAAAATTAATAAAACAAAATAAAACGCAATAGACTGTTACGATAAAATTTCTTGCATGAACTCGTCTTCCTGTTCCATTGCTTTGCGAATATCCTTGTTTTGGGATGCAATATGAAGACATTGAATAACGGGATGATACTTTTGGGGAAATTTGTCTTCGTTGACGCTCAGAATATGATGTTCGGAAGTCCATTTTTCCTGAGTAAAAATATTCAGCAGTTTTTCGATATTGCTGCGGCGGTGTTGCTTGAGTTGGTCGAGCTGGATAATCCATGATCGATAATCAAGACTTCGGAGAAACTCGTTTGTTGAGTCCACCTGTTCTTTCGTCGCAGCGTCTTTAAAACTATAATCGACATAGACAATCGGAGTGTCGGGAATATTAATGTTACGGCTCAATAAAAAAATGCGATAGAAACAACAGCGGTGTTTTTGGTCTGTCTTACTGTTGCCGGTATTGATCGGAAGCGGGGTCTGCGATCCGGGATAACAACGGAAACGCATCACATCCTGCGGAAACTTCGCCTTTTGTAACTCTATCATGACCGTCTTGAAAGCGGCACCGGGAACTGATATTTTGGCGTAAAAATTAAACCGGTCTATAGAAAGAAACAATTTTTCATCCTTTTCCTCCCGATTATTCAGGGGAGGGTGAACAGTGAAATCGCGTTCCTGCGCCGCATCACTAATCTCCAATACTTCTTCCTCAATGATTGCTGAAAGAAAGACTTTGGCTGCTGTTTCGTTTTCCATCATGAATCGGAAAACGACATTATAAATCGGATTCGCTATGTACGTTGTCATTTGATTTTAATTTGTTAGGAAACAATAATATTGGTTTTTCCCGATTGGCAATTTGTAATATTCTTTTGCCATAGATTAGCGGAAAGTGTTGCAAGCGGATGACGACCCGCACGTCAATCATTCCGCCACCGTGAAATTAAAATAGACTGATACAATTGGGAGTACCTCTAATAATCGTCTATCTTGCCGTCTAATTTTATATTTTTATAGGTCATGTGCAAGCGGAAACGGAACAGTGCGGTCAAAAAAGGGTGTTATTTTTTTTATATTGGGCATCTCTAATAATTCGTAATATTTCAGTGGAATTTTCGAAAAGGTATTGGATTGCTTTAACAAACCGTATTTTTACCTTATTTTCAAACAAAACAACCTTAGTAGCAAGTGAAATAATAGAAACTAACCTTATTACCTTATTACTTTATTGTTCTTCTTTATTTAATAAGGTAATAAGGTTGGTTTTTTGATGATTTTGTGCT
>JAIROD010000890.1 GCA_031257725.1 Planctomycetaceae bacterium
ATTTTCTGCCCATTTGTTAACGACGGGGTTTACCCCGTGTTTTAGGGTTAAGTTGAACAACGCGGGGCAAGCCCACGCCGTTAACTTGCGGTAAATTCTGAATTATTAGAGATTCCCAACAGTCTATTTTATAATTGTTTGAGTAACATAAAACAATATATATATATATTTTTTTTTTTTTTTTACGCTATCCCTGTTCCGCTCTCAATTATCTATTGACTTTTCAGGGCGTTGATCGTGTTTGCCGTGTGTTTTATTTTCATGTAACGTCTGAAGTTTCAACTTTTCGGACAACAACTTTATAACCGACGACTTCGATCACTTTAACCGTTGTTCCTTTTTCAATCAGTTCACCGTCGGAAACGATGTTCACCGGTTCACCGCCAATCAACGCTTTTCCGGCGGGAACTAACGGTGTTATTGTAATTCCGGTTTGACCGAGAAGAGGATCGTAATGAGCGAGTTTTTCCGTTTCTTGAATTAATGCGGTATCTTTTGGTTTGTTTGCTTTATGCAAGGTACGAATCAGAATGTTGCCGAGTACCAGAACTCCGGTTCCCGAAATAGCCAGAATCAGGAGTGAATTTTGTAACTGGGCAAATTGATACGAATTTTGTGGAATGATAAATGTTTGACTTGCCAGCACCAACGAAGCAATCACCGCAATCGCACCGCCGACACCGAAAATTCCAACACCGGGAAGTACGAATATTTCGAGCAAGATACAAACGACTCCCGCCAGAAATAAGGATACTTCCAACCAACCGGCTGTACCGCCAAGAAAATGAAGCCAAAAGAAAAGAACAATTCCCACCACCGCAATAAACGCTCCAATACCAATTCCCGGCGTTTGAGTTTCTATCGTCAGAGCCAGAAACACAATCATTAGAATCAACAGGGACATACCGGGTGACGAAAGTGTTTGAACCAAGTGGTCAGCCCAAGTCGGCTCCACTAACAATAAATCATCTTCAATACCATACAGAAATTTGAACTCGGTCAAATCGTTTGCTGTCCGGTCAATGAAATATTGTTGCCCTTTTCCACCGACAATTTGTAGCAATTTTCCTTTTTCCTTAACAATTTCTCCTTTTTTCCAGAGTTCAGCGTCGGGCAGTTGTTTGAGTTCTTCGTCACAAAAATAGTCGGTGAGTCGTCCTGAACGGGTTGCTTTGAAAACTTCAATGTCGGGATCGACAAAACCGACCGGCAACGACCATGATCGAATTGTTTCTTGTGCCAAAAAATCACGAATTGTCCGTCGTGCATCGTCAATTTGTGCAGCAGAAAATTTGACCGCGCCGTCACCGCCAAGTATTGCGTCCGTACCAAGAACAATTTCATCACAGGCTAATGCGATAATTGCCGCATCAGATCGGGCTTGATACGGAATATAAGCAACGGTTCGGACTTTTGTTGAATCAATATTATGGGCGAGGTATGAAGCCATGTTCAAACTTGCCTCAATACTACCGCCGGGCGAATCCACGTAAAGACAAAGAAAATCAACCTTCACCGCTCCCGCCTTCCGCTGATTAATTGTTACCGGATTCGTTTCCAAGGCAGTTTGAATACTTCGGATTGCCGCGCCGACTTTATCATTGTTTATTAAACCAACCAAATCGATACGAACCGCATGACCACGTTCATCGGGAATCGGAGCGTTTTTAATTTCATCCGGGCGAAACCCAAGTCCCCGTGCCAGAGCGGTCTGATCATTGGCAATCAGATTGATCAAACCGAATTTTCGTGCAGTATCTGCGGTGAAAAGTCCCGGCGCACCGGCAGAGATTAAAGTTACCGGTTCATCCGCGAATGTTTCCGTGCGTCGAAGTTCTTCTATTTCCTGCGGAGTAATCAGACGAATCCCTTTTTCCGTTTCAACCTGAATCAATTCAATTTTCGTATCCAGTAATTTGTCAATCACCGCCGGAGAAAAAACATGTTGTCGTTTTGATATTTCGTGATAGGCTTGCTGTTGAGTTGCCGAGATACTTGTTTCATCAATTCCCGCCTCGCCGATTTCAGCTGATTCCGCCGCAATACGTTCATTGCAGGCTAGAGCAATGAGCAAAACATGTCCCCGAACCGATTGAGGAAAATACGCCGCCGTTCGGATTCCGTGAAACTTCTCACTCATCAGCAGATCGGCTAATTCGTAACATGCGCCAAACGAACTGCCGCGTCCAAACTCTTCTTGATCTGCGTCCACTTTGAAACGAAGAATAATAGTTGGAATTATTGCCGGTTCGGATTCGGAGTTCTCTTCTGCCGATGCGGATTGGGAACGAGGCGACTTTTGAATTTCCTGAACAGTTCGTTCCAAAGACCGTGCAATAGCGTGTGATGCTTGACCGGTAATCGGAAGGGAAACCTCCAGTAAAAAACATTCGGCAAAAGTCCCAACAGTCAATATTGGAAACAGTATTGACGCTAAAATAACAATAATATATTTTTTAGGTATTTTCAGCAACATAAACGATTTATGTAATTATTCAGTGGAAATTTTGTTTTTTCCGATGAGTTTGTTATTATTTTTCTTAACGTTTCTTGACGTTTTTTTACGTTTTTTTGTGCGAACAAGGATTGGGCATCTCTAATAATTCAATTTTTTATTTTCAAGCAATTAATTAATAAATTAATAAATTAATAGTTAACGACGGGGTTTACCCCGTGTTTTAGGGTTAAGTTGAACAACGCGGGGCAAGCCTACGCCGTTAACTTTTCGGTAAATTCTGAATTATTAGAGGTTCCCGATTAATTTTTATTCCAAGTTACGCAGAGATGATATGATGAATAATCGGTGATGGAGACCGTACAACCGCCGGATCGAATCTATTCATTCCCTATTTCAATCCCTATCCGCTGTAGTAATAATCATTCCGTCCCGCGTTATCGTTTTTGTAATTCGGACAATTGTATGCGGCAAGTTTCATAGTTTGACCTCGAATAGCAGATGGAGTTTTTGTTCCTCTCTTAGAGTCAACAATGGACTATTTTAATCCTATGGAACAAATGATACAACCTATCACTTCTGTTATTGGCGGGCGTTTCTAATAATTCAATTTTTGTATTTTTCTTGTTAGTTCGTGTATTTCGTGTATTTCGTGTTAAAAAAATTAAAACAAAATAGACAGTTACGACAGATATTGGGCAAATAGGCGACGCTTGTTGTTTTTTTGGAGGCGTGGAATGCCGATTTACGCAAGCAGGCAATTTTCGACGAACTCAAAGAGCGCGGCATATTCTTGATGAATTGCGTAAAGCGGCGGGCAACAGGGGTATTGACGATTTCGATTTGATCTGTCATATTGCTTTCAACAAAAAACCGTTGACCCAAACTGAACGGGCAAACAATGTTAAGAAACGTAATTATTTGAATCGTTACGAAGGGCTTGCGCGAGAGATGTTGTCGGCGTTGCTTGACCAATACGCCGAAAGCGGCATCCAAGTCCTTGCGGGAACGCAAGTATTGCAACTCGACCCGTTCCGCACTTTCGGCAACGAAACACAAATCGCCAACGCCTTCGGCGGAAAACAAGGATTCTTAAACGCCGT
>JAIROD010000008.1 GCA_031257725.1 Planctomycetaceae bacterium
TTCCTCCGAATGACCACCCCTAGCCCCTCCGAAGGAGGGGAATTATTCCCCTCCTTCGGAGGGGCTAGGGGTGGTAAAAAATAAACTTCAATCTCCGAAAAATTCCACTGATATATTACCCGGTTGCGGCTCAGAAGATGGTCTTTGAAGGCGGTTCTGAAGACCGCTTAGAAGACGGCTCTGAAGACTGCCGTCATGGAACACGCAATAACCCTGTCCAAACAATCTAATTTTGGGCGAGAAATCGATAAATGTTTATCCGATTGCCCCTTGAAATCATTTGGTAAATAATTATAATACTGTTTAGCATTTCTGATTGTTTCCTAACTTTCTTGGGTAACCAATGTATTTTCTTAAATTTTAGGAAAGTCAGTATGAATTTATGAATTCTCCACGTCAAGAATGACGTTCCCCAACCCTAACTCAAGAGGTCTATCATGATCGATGCTGTTAAAACCTTAAACCTTAACGGTATTCAGGTTCCTATTAATGACGAACGCAATTTGCTGGAACTTGCCAGGAAAGTCGGAATTGATATTCCGACCTTTTGTTATCACTCCGAACTGAGTATTTATGGAGCATGTCGGCTTTGCCTTGTCGATGTTAAGGGACTCGGAATTGTGGCATCCTGCTCCACTGCTCCGCAAGAAGGAATGGTCGTGCAAACCCATACCGAAGAAATTCGTCAGATGCGCAAAGTTGCTCTGGAATTAATCCTGGCAAATCACGACCAAAATTGCACACTTTGCCCCAAAAACACCAACTGTAAACTTCAATCGTTGACCCGGCAACTCGGCGTTAATACCGTTCGGTTCAAACGAACCTTTGTAGAACGCCCCGTCGATCGATCAAGTTTGTCGCTTGTCCGTGATCCCAATAAATGTATTCTGTGCGGCGACTGTGTGAGAGCGTGTAATGAAATTCAGGGAGTCGGTGCGATCGGTTTTGCCGGTCGCGGTGCTAAATCAACCGTTGTTCCGCCATTCAACAAAGACCTCGCCGATGTCGAATGCGTCAACTGCGGACTCTGCGCAACCGTTTGTCCGGTTGGAGCGTTGACTGTTCGCGATGACGTTAATATTGTTTGGAAAGCGATTCATGATCCCAAGAAAAAAGTTGTTGTTCAAATTGCTCCGGCGGTTCGTGTGGCGATTGGCGAGGCGTTTGGCGGAATGCCCGGCTCCATCGAACTGGGACGCATCGTCGCCGCACTCCGCGCCATCGGATTCGATCAGGTTTACGATACAAGTTTTGCCGCCGATCAAACCATCTTCGAAGAAGCAACCGAATTTGTTGAACGGAAAACAAAAGGCGGAAAACTCCCGCAGTTCACTTCCTGCTGTCCGGCATGGGTAAAATATGCCGAACAATTTTTGCCCGATTTTCTGCCCAATCTTTCGAGTTGCCGGTCTCCGCAGCAAATGTTCGGTCCGACCGCAAAATTGATTTTGCCGGAATTGCTGGGTGTTGCCAAAGAGGATTTGATTGTTGTCGCGATTATGCCGTGTACCGCCAAAAAGTTTGAATGTAAACAGTCCAAGTTTATCAAAGATGGAATTCCCGATGTTGATCACGTTTTGACTACGCAAGAATTGGTTCGCATGATTGAAGAAGCGGGATTGCGGTTCAACGAGTTACAACCGCAATCGTTAGACCCGCCCTTCAACTTCAAAACCGGCGGCGGGGTTATTTTCGGAACAACCGGCGGAGTGATGGAAGCCGCTCTACGTTTTGCAGTTGAAAAATTGAAGGGTGTTAAACTGGATACGTTTGAATTTACTGAAGTACGCGGCGATAAAGCAATTCGGGAAGCGGAATTTAATATTGACGGAACTCTTATTCGGATTTGTGTGGTTTATGGTCTTGCCAACGCGAGAAAAGTTGCGGAAATGATTCGTCATGGTGAAAAAACATACGATTTTGTGGAAGTGATGGCGTGTCCGCTTGGTTGTGTCGGCGGTGCGGGGCAGCCGGTTACCAACGACTGGGATGTCCGCCACAGCCGTTCCGAAGGTCTTTACAAAGCGGATAAAATGTTACAACTCCATAAACCGCAGGATAATCATGTCCTGACGGAATGTTATGACAAATACTTTGAAGGCGGCATCGGCGGCCACACCGCCCATGAATTGTTACACACAACTTATCGGAATCGCCGTAGGATTTACGGTTTAACGCTTCCGGTTCTGGACGAAGCCGGTTCCACACCGGAAGTTCGGGTATCGGTTTGTGTGGGAACAAGTTGTTTTGTTCGGGGCAGTCAGACTGTTTTAAAGAAAATTGCCGATTATGTACAAGATAGAGCGTTGGGACATTTAGTACGGATTGAAGCAACTTTTTGCACGGAAAACTGTGACCGAGGTCCAACGGTAACGGTTGGCGAAACGATGATTTTCAAAGCCACGCCTGAAATGGCCATTGCCGAACTGAATAATCAATTGGTTGCGGTCAAAGAACCTGTTTGACCGCAACAGTCTATCGATTAATTGAGAGTTGAACGTGGATATACTACAGACGGGTACAAATTGGATTTTTTGATTAACGTTTTGATTAACGTAATGAATTTGAGTGAAAATGCCGTAGGGAGTTAGGAAGGTAACCGTCTATTTTAATTTTTATTAGTCCTGCAAGGACATTTCCAATGTAGCCGTGTGTGCGGTGTACTCACCGTACACACGGAAAAATACCAGGATTATCATTTTTACCATGTTGTTCCGTTGGTATGGCGTTATTCAGATAAAAACATGGATTCCCTATCGTGACAACGCAAAACCAACGGCTAGCTTGGAAACATCCCGCTGGGATGTAAAAAACTGCTCTGAAATATGACAAAAAATTAAAATAGACCGTTACATTCCACTCTATTTTAAAAATTCCGTGTGCAACACGATCTACTTTTGGAGCGTTTGTTGTTCGGGGGTAACCGCAAGAATCGCCGCCAAACAACAAATACTCCCTTGTCTATTTGTAATGGGAATCTCTCCTCATTCAGAATTTACCGAA
>JAIROD010000029.1 GCA_031257725.1 Planctomycetaceae bacterium
AGACGATTTTAGATGAAAAATCTTTTTCGTTAAAAATGATTTTTATTTCTTAAGTTTTTCCCACAAACTGCCGAACGGATTCAAAATTACCCAACCTCAATTATTGAGAGTCTCTTGAACGCACTGACATTTTCTATTATGATAGATTTCTTTCCAAGTTCAATGATGATAATTATGTCCGGTTTAAGACACCCAGTAGTACATCAAAATCATCTGTCACTAATACCTAAAACACCAACCTCGTAACAAAACCCACAAACACCTCCAAAATGAAAATTTCAATACAATTTTGCATCGGGATATTTTATAACCCTTTTATAATCAATAGTTTACATAAATTCCCGTTCCTGGTGAACAACGACGTTTTTTGTAGTGAACGGGTCAGTGAACAGTCACTTATGTGTTTCCGTAAGTTCTTATATCACAAAGACTTACGTCAATACTGAAAGAGGTAGGCAACCTTTCGCCGAAGGGTTTTCACCTACGGTTGCGTTGCCGATAGGCAACAGTAAATCAGATTCGATTGGGTCATTTATGTTTCTGACTGGTTTGGAAACTGATTGCCGGCGGGAAACAGGGGCAAGTCGGTATCGCCGTATTAGTTATTTAGTAAAAGTGTTTTGGCGAAACATTGCCTACCTTTTGATACCACACCTTGGTAAGGTTTCAAACAAAACAATCAATATCATACCGTTGACAGTATAACGGATTTACTGTTTAATGTATTATCAAATGATGCCGTAACGTGATCGGTTACATTAAATCTTAACCCATTCTTTCACCGGATTGTACAATGCGTTTTTTCTTTACGTTCAACCTTTTTGTTTTTTTCCTGATTTCATCTTTTGCCAACGCCCAACAACGTGATCCCAAAATCGGTTATGTTTATCCTGCCGGAGGGCAACAGGGAACAAGGTTTGAAATTCTGATTGGCGGTCGCCAAATTGCGCGGAGTTCAGAGGTTTTGATTTCCGGTTCCAGTGTTCGTGGTCGGATTATTCATGGTTATTCCGGAATGTTTATCAATAATTCCGACGACAGTAAAGTTGCCCGTCAAATCTACGACAACGCAAAACAATTACTCGAAACCGGCAATGTTTCTTCCAAACGTGAAGAACCAAAAGAAAAGCCAAAAGAAAAGCCAAAGGAAGAACAAAAAGAAAAGCCAAAAGAGAAACTAAAGGAAGAACAAAAAGAAGATCGGAAAGAAGAAAAAAAGGAACAAAAACAAATTGCAGTGTCTCAAAATAACAATAACGCCAATCAGGTTAAAGATATTGCCAAACCTGTTGAAGAACAGGCGTTGCCGTTACCGGAAACAATTATGAAACGATTTCCATATTTTAGCCGATTGACCAATCCGACGCATGATGATTTGCAGTTAGTTTTTTATGAATATTTTGCGCCGCGTGTTGACCGAAAACCTAAAGAAACATTGAATCAGGGCGTTTTGGTGGAGATAACTATTGATTCCGGCGCGGAACCGGGTAGCCGTGATTTGCGGTTGCTTAGCGGAAACGGTATTTCACCGCCAGTCCGGTTTATGGTTGGAACGATTCCTGAAATCAACGAATTAGAGCCAAACGATACGTCTGATTCTCCGTTAAACTCTCTGGAATTGTGGAAACGCCGCGAGACTCCCAAAATGATCCGGCAATTGGAACCGTTGGAATTACCGATAGTGATCAACGGACGCATTCGGGCTGCCGACGTTGACCGGTTTCCATTCAAAGCCAAAGCCGGACAACATCTTGTGATTGGAGTTCGGGCGCGGTATTTAATTCCTTATCTTGCCGATGCGGTTCCCGGTTGGTTTCAAGCGGCAATTGCGTTGTACGCTCCTGACGGTAAAAAAATCAATGATGCCGCCGCATTTCGGTTTGATCCTGATCCGGTACTTTTTCTTGATGTTCCCAAAAATGGCGTGTACACGTTGGAAATTCAGGATTCCATTTTTCGCGGACGCGATGATTTCGTTTACCGGGTTTCGATTGACGAATTGCCGTTGGTTACGTCTGTTTTCCCATTGGGCGGCAGACTTGGTTCTTCTGTCGGAGCGGATATCGGAGGACGTAATATTCCGGAAAATGGAACCGTTCTCGATGCAAAGCAAGGTGAAACGGGAATTCGTGAAAAATCATTTTTGGGCAAAAACTGGCTCCCTTATCCGATTCGTTACGCGGTGGACGATTTACCGGAACACATTGAATCAGAACCAAACAATAACCAAAAACAAGCCGAAAAAATTTCCTTGCCGATCATTGTTAACGGACGAATTTCAGAAAATACGGACATGGACTATTTTTCATTTGAAGGTCGAAAGGGAGATCGTGTTGTGTTGGAAGTTGCGGCGCGGTCGCTTAATTCACCGTTGGATGCCGGTATTGAGTTGTTCGATGCCGCCGGAAATATTGTTGCGGCAAACGATGATCGTGCGGATTCACAGGGATTGAATATTGGGTTGGAAACACATCATGCGGATTCTTATTTGAATGTTGAACTTCCGGCGGATGGAATTTATACGGTTCGGCTTTTCAACACCATCCGGCAAGGCGGTTCGGAATATGGTTATCGTCTTCGTATTTCACCGCCGCAAGAAGATTTCACCGTTTATTGTGAACCGTCAAGCCTTTTTTTCAATGATAAAACGCAACCGCTTAAAATTCACATTTCTCGGAAAGACGGTTTTAACGGTGAAATCCAACTTCGTTTGCCGGAATGGAGTGAAACATTAAGTAAAACATTAGGTAAAACATTGAAGGAAGAAGTTGGTTTTCAACTGGAAAATTCTGTTGTACGAATTCCGGCGGGAACGGAAAAAACAACCGTGAAACTGATCTCATTGCCCCAATACAACGGCAAACCGATTGAAATGACATTAGAAGCGGTTGCAACAATAAACGGTCAAGAAAAACGCCATTCGGTGATTCCTGTTGACGATTTTGAACAGGCGTTTATTTATCATCATTTTGTTCCGGCAACTTCATTGATTATTGCCAAACCCAAAGGACGATTCGCTTCTTTGTCCCGTTAAGAACAGTCCCGTTAAGAACAACATTGTTAGTTTTTTCTACCAACATTTTGTCCCTATTGTCCTTTTTGTCCCTTACTGAACGGAATATGTTAGGGACATTGGAGACAATAGGGACAAATAATCATTTTTTAACTTTCTAATTTTCTATTTCCGTGCGATTTCTATTTTTCGTGGTTTAAGCATTTCCGCTTTGGGTAGATGCACCGTCAGAACTCCATCGGCATAATGTGCCGAAATTTCTGTGGCGTTGACCGATTCGCCGATTCTAAACGCACGATAATAATCACACGGTTCAAATTGCCGATATCGATCGAGACGATTTTTTGTTTTTTCATCCGGTGCGTCCACCAAACCGCGAATTCGTAACTCGCCTTGATGGAATTGGACGTCAATATTTTCCTCTTTCGTACCGGGCATCTCAGCCTCAATCAGATATTCGTTTTCATATTCGCTAATATCAACCGGAGGAATCCGAAACGGTTTTTCCGGAGCGGACGATTCCTGATTGGTCTGAGTAACGGCATTGTTTTTTGTTTCAACAAGTGACATAATCATTCTCCTTTCTTTATTGTTATTAAATGGTGGACAGGAACATTTTCTTTTACGTTTCTTTTTTTACGTTTCCTTTTACGGCATCCGGTTTTATTTCAGATTTACCGTTTTACCGCAACTCTTATTTTGGACTTACCGTAATTTTTTGTATTTTTGCTTCTTCCGGTTTACGGAGCTGGACATAAAGAACTCCCGCATCAATTGTTGCGTTCCATTTTTTCGGAGCGGAATTCATTGGAAGCGTTATTGTCCGTACAGTGTTACTGAAAATCCGTTCACGCCGGAGATAACGTACTTCTTTTGATTCATTCTCTGGGGAACGAGTGATTTTGATCTGCAATTCCGTTCCAATAATCGACAGATCAATCTCTTCCGGTTTAATGCCGGGGACTTCCATTTCAACATAAAAGGCATCCTCATCCTCCCAAACATTGGTTGCCAGTTCCCCTGAACAGAGTGAACCGAAAAGCCCCTCCGTTTCATTTTGTAACGGCATCGAAAGGAATTGGTTCAATCGACGAAACAATTCACGGGAAAACGGATACGGATAAACTAATTCTGAATACATAAAATGGTCTCCTTTCTTGAAATTTCTTAAAAACGGGTTAATGGTTAAACTGTTTTACACGTACAGTAATAGGTATAACAAATTTCATGCCAATTCAATTAAATTCACGTTAAGTATTGATATACAAGGACTTATAACTTTCTCGTTCATAAAGTGTTCTTCACAAAACCTGTCATTTTGGCAGTTATTCAGAAGAAAACATGAATATTCATTCTTTTTGTCCCATTAGGGACAACATATTTGGTAGCCAACTGAATTAGTCACGTGAACAAGAATCACATAAAATACCAAAACAACCTAAAATTTTAACCCATTTTAACAACAAACCTACAAACGCTAGGAAAATTTAAAAAATTTTTTGAGAGTAGGAAAATTCCTGTTGACATCAGGTTTGGTTCTATGTAAAATTTGAATCTAATTCAATTGCGATACTTTTTCTTTACAGTTTGTATTGCGGTAAACGAATCGCAATTATTTCAGTAAAACCTTAAGAAATAGGAGTATGACTATGGAAAACTTAGTGAAATGTGTTGTTGGATTTTTCATGATGCTATGGACGAAAAGTCAAATGTTAAAATGGGCAAGACAGGGGGGGGGGGGGGCAGGATGTAGAGGAAAGTTAAGAACGGAGAGTGGAAAGAGTTTTTACTCCAATCGTTCTAAACCCTTTTCTACAAACTTCTTACACCTTTTGCGTTCTTCATCGTTCGGCTTTACATTAGTCGAACTTCTTGTGGTGATCGCAATTATCGGCGTTTTGATTGCGCTTTTATTGCCTGCGGTACAGGCGGCGCGCGAGGCGGCTTACCGGATGCAATGTACCAACCATCTCAAACAGATGGGTCTTGGTATTCACAATTTCCACGATACACGCGGCGGTATTTTACCGTCAACATTGGGACGTGGAACGATGACTGGTTGGGTGTTGATTCTGCCGTTCATCGAACAAAACGCGTTGGCAGACCAACTCAAAGATTTGGAAAAGCAAGGCAGTACCACTGAACCCAATTTCACCGCAATGGGCGGGTACATCCACGACAACACAAGTCTAAAAATTAAAACGGACAAAGCCGCACAGAATGCTCTTGGCGGTGTGCCGATCTATACATGTCCGACACGGCGTTCCGCACCTGCCTTTTTTCTGTACAATACCGATAGTTACAATTATTCGGGACCGCGCGGAGATTACGGTTTTGTTGTTACGATAGATTATCTCAAAACGGCGGAAGAAAATCTTGATCGGCATGGAAAAATAAATTATGGTGCCGGTGCACTTTCCTCTATTTTTACTACAGATCCGGTCTGGGCTCATTTTACCCCCAGTTTTGCCGGATATATGGAAAAAGGATATGCAATGGCACACCGCACTGCTATTGCTGTTAATAAACCTTGTAGTGGTGAAGCCGCTAATAATCGTTCCGGCATTGCTTCATGGGAGCCGCGTGAAACATTTGCCTGGATGAGCGATGGAACCAGTAACACTCTTCTTATCGGAGAAAAGAATATTCCGTTTCCTCATATCAATGGTGCGACAACCGTTGGACAATATCGGGACGGTTCGATCTTTTTTGCACGAGCAAGTGAGTATGCGGATCATCATTATGCCCGACATATTCATCGTGATTTGCCGTTGGCGCGGGGAGCTAACGATGATTCGGATCTCGAAAAAAACTCAGCAAATATTGGGTTTGGCAGTTGGCATAAAGGAATTTGTAACTTTTTGATTGGCGATGGTTCCGTGCGGAGTATTGGAAACACCACAAACGGTTCAGTGCTTCACGCTTTAGCCGATGTTCGTGACGGAGAACCAGTTACATTGCCATAGAAAATATTCAGTAAATCAAAATAACCCAACCCATTAAAATGAATAGAGTTGTGTTAAATATAAACTGTTATGTTTTACCGATTATGGTACAAAAAGCAGTATTTAAAACACCGTATCCCCCAAAAATTGTATCAGTAAATCTTATTACTGATGTGTTCCAAAAACATTGACACTTATTTCAGGAGAAATAAAAATGAACCGTTCAACGATTAATTGCCGTGAAGCCTTTACACTGGTGGAATTACTTGTTGTGATTGCCATTATTGGAGTTCTGATCGCCTTGTTACTTCCTGCGGTGCAGGCGGCTCGTGAGGCGGCACGGCGAATGTCCTGTACGAATAACCTAAAACAATTAGGTATTGCGTACCACAATTTTCACGACACATACAAACGTTTACCGGCACCGTATCAAGACCCGCTCTGGATGGTGTTCACACTACCCACCGGTGCTGCATACAGAGAATTTAACGTTTATTCCCACATTGCGTTGCTTCTACCCAAACTGGAACAACCCGCATTGTATGATCAAATTGTTTCCCGTTGCGCAGACACTTCAGTTGTCAACTATCCCAGTGCAATAGACTATCGCACTACCGCTACAAGAAACGATAATGATGTTGCTCTCAGTGAAACGGAACTTGTTGCGGATTTTCCGGACAATCCCTTCACGCGATCTATTAGTTTTTTGCTTTGTCCTTCTGATCCCAATGCGAAAACCGAAGATGGTAAAGCATTTGGGCGTACCAGTTATCTGGTAAACTTTGGTGATTTTTCTGAATGGGTAGTGCTAAGTTTCCTAATTCCTCTTGAATATTTTTAGTATTTTTTGAGTTGGGTCGAATTTCCATTTTATTTTTTTTGGATTGAGGTTATAGTAATTGATATATGTTATTATTTTCTCTTTTAATTCCTCAACCGATTTGAAATTCCCTCTTTTTAAGGTTCTGCACGTTAATCCGCTAAACCAATTTTCAATCTGGTTTAGCCAAGAACAATGTTTTGGAGT
>JAIROD010000068.1 GCA_031257725.1 Planctomycetaceae bacterium
AATGGAAATGACCTGGTAGGCAACCTTTCGCCGAAAGGTTGCGCCGGTTGGTTTATTATTTGAGTTGTATGCTGTTGGTTTTTAATTTTTATCCGTAAACAGGGACAAGTCGGCGAGTACGCCGACCGACCTTTGCGGCAAGCGGTTGCCTACCATCGAATGACTAATCTACTAAATAATTACGGCGGAAACTTAACACTAAAGGTAATTGCTAATTTTTTTTCCCCCTGTCTATTCCGTTGAGATTTCTTTTTGTTATAATCTCCACACAGTTGTTGCAATTGTTTTGGAACTGCATTTTCAGGATTAAAAATTCAATGAGAAAAAAGAAGGTTAAAACAAAAGCGGTGCGGTGGCACGCATCGCAGGAATCTGACGAACTTATTTTCGCCGTTTGTGATCGTTATTTTTTTCAGTTGGGCAAGTCCGCGCAAACTTCAGAAGGTGAAGAACGTCAGCGCGGTGCCGCTGCTTCGGTCGCCGAATGGATTCAAACAGAAAAAAACCGAGCCGATATCACCAGAGAAAAAATCTATCCCCTTTTCTGGGAAGCATGTCAACGCGGTTTTCTCCTATTACAGGCTCCAACAGAACGGAACCTGAAAAAACATCTGGAAGAATTTTATGCTTTAGAAAATTATCCGGGTGAAATTACGGTGGTCAATGTTCGCGGCGATTCGGCAGCTCAGCATGTTACGTCAACCGCCGCCGATTTGATTATTGGTTTGATTGACCGAGTTTGGAAGGAGAAAAAAGCAAAATATCCGAATGATCCCGCAGCGCAAGCGGTTCATCTCGGAATGGGTGCCGGTTACGCCGCCATGCTGGTTGCCAAACGTCTCGCAACAAAAATCCACGCCGGTGAAGAGGTTCCGCAACTCGTCCTTCACGCCATCTCGTCCGGCGGTTTCCTGCCCAATGAACCGCACAAAGCTCCTTCAACTTACTTTACTTATTTTGATCCGTCATTGACGAATATCAAATATGTTGCTCTTTTTTCGGCAACCGTTGTTGATCACGACGATTACGAAAACTTAAAAACCAATCCCGGTATCCGGTTTTCGTTTGAGCAAAAAGACGAAATTGATATTATAGTTACCTCTTTAGCGGCGGCGGATCATGAACACGGTCTTCTGGTTCAGTATCTGACACATTTAGTGGATCAGAAACTCTTACCGCCTAATCTGTTGGAAGGGATGCGGAATGCCGGTTGGGTGGGCGATGTCCAGTTCCGGCCTTATTCTATTGATGGTCCCTTAACCGATATTTCTCCGGTTCGGGCGGTTACTTTATTTGAGCTGGACGAGTTGGTTGAATTGGCGAAAGATCCGCATAACGGTAAATATGTTGTTCTTGTTGCCGGTCCGTGCGGAGAATGCGGCGCAACCAAAAAACACGCCCTCAAACCGCTCATCGCCAACGAAAAACTACGACTCTGGACTCATCTCGTTACAGACGCGAGAACCGCAAGAGAACTATTGGAATAATTGCAAATTACCGAAAAGTTTTAGGGGCGAATGGGACAAATAAATAAGTCTCTCCAATAATTCGTCTTTTAATATATTGTAGGGTATCTCCGATCATTCCATTTTTTATTTTCAACCTATTAATTAACAGTTAATATTAGACCTTTTCGCCGAAAGATTTTCCCATTTCCGTCCGCTCCCAGGAGTGGCGGCAGCGTCCTCGCTGCCGAAAAAGTTGAGTCGCCATCCTATTTCCGTTTTCCATCCGCACACAGGTTTTCGGGAGCGGGGACGCTCCCGCCACTGTTGAGTCGGCTATCGCCGTATTAGTCAAAAAACGCTCGGCGAGCGGTTGCCTACCAGCGAATGACCAATCTACTGAATAATTACGTGTTTTTTAGGACACTTTCCAATTTTTTTGTACACCCCCAAAATGAAAACGGTTCATAATGAAGGTACGGATAATAACCGAGATTGAGTTCGATTTTAGTTCCGGTTTTTTGCAAATATTCCTCAACCAACCGCCGAATCGAAATCGGTTTGCCGCTGCAATTATTGATAATACCTTGCACCTTATTTTGTAATGAAATTTTGACAATATTTTCCGCAACCGTTTCTACCGGTAAATAATCACGGAGTTGTTCGCCGCCGCTCATATTGAAAATGTTATCGCCGCGTTCTGTTGCCGATTTTAATTGTTCCAGAATTGAATTTTTGTCTTGTCCTTCGCCGTACAGATAAAATAATCGAATCCATTTGAAATCAAACGGAATTTTTTTTTGCAACTGTTCCAAAAAAATCCGCAACGTATTTTTGGCAACTCCGTAAATTGTGTTCGGTTTGACCGGTAACTCTTCCGACAAGCAACCCTCTTGCAATCCGTACTCAAAACATGTTCCTATTACGTTAATATTTTGCGTTCCCGATTCCGCCATTTGTTTCAAAAAACGGTAACTTGTCCATAAATTACGTTCAAGATGGAACAATTCGTTATAATTCGGCAACCCTTGCCATGCCAAATGAATCACCGTTTCCGGTTTTCCGAATAACTCGTAAAAATCATTCCGTTCCGTATTCAAATCACACAGAATAGATGTTGCGTTATTAAACGGCAGTTCTGTTTTCATTGAAGTTGCAACAACATCATATCCCTTCCGTAACAATTGACCGACAACATAACGACCGATAAATCCGCTTGATCCGGTAACAAGTATTTTCATTTTTTTGTTTTATGATTAACTGATAATCAGCGATGATAATTGTTTCTGAACTTCTTCGAGTCGTTTTCTGTCGGGCATTGCAACAGGAATTTCATACGTTGTATTTTCTTTAATTGCGTAAACAATTAGTTTTTTTTGTCCGTTTTCGTTTTCCTCTTCACGTTCATACCGGAACTGACGCCGCCGAATTAAGAGCAACGCCAGAACATAACGCATATCCGCATTTTCCGGTTGTAATGACAATTGTTCAAACAAATTCAACAAAACATCATTGGGAGCAATTTGAATTTTTTTATCATTATTGTCGGGAACCCGTGTTTTCCACCAACCCAGAAATTCCGAAGGCGGTCCCGTCCAGTTTTCAACAGCAATATCCAAACGTTTCACGCCGTTTTTTTCCTCAATCAGTACGGAAAAAAAGACCTCGCCCGGTTGAAGTTCCCGGTGTGTTACACTACAAATTCGTGAAGGACGCGGAATTTCCAATGTCAAAAAATGAAGATAAAAAAATTAAACGACTTTGGGAATCGCTAAAAAAGTTACCGATTGAGATTGAAATCAATTTTTTCCCGTAAAACCCGTGTTGGATATCTTTTTTTCAACTCTGTAAAATATTCCGATTGAAGTTTTTGGCGGCGTTCCATTTTAATCCGTTCCCGAATGGTTACCTGAGCTTCGATAAACGGCATGGTTTCCGCTTCTTCACGTTTCACCACGCGAATAATATGAAAACCTTTATCGCCTTTGATAATCGGACTCATCTTATTGGGCGGTAACGAAAAAACGGCTTGTTCCAGTTCTACGGAAGTCAAACTTCCTTTTTTAGTCCAGTCCCATAAACCGCCTTTGGATGCGGTAAAACCTTCCGAGTTGACTTTGGCAATTTCCTCAAAGGGATAACCGGCCATAACCTGATTGCCCATCCATGCAATTTTATTTCGTGCGGCTTCCTCTGTCGGATGATTCGACAACGCAACAAATAATTCCAACCATTGCGCCTGCGCTTCCGATGTAAATTGATCTTTGTGATTGGTGTAATATTCCATCATCTCATCATGCGTACACTCGCCGGATGCTTCCTGCATATTGAACATAATCCATTGTTGCGCAATTTTACTGCGAATCCAAAGCATCCGCTCACGATCCAATGAACTGCCGAGTTTGTCCTTCAAATATTGTTTCAGTTCGATAGCGTCCCGAACTCCAAACTCCTTGATCAACATCGGAACTTCATGTTGATCAAATTCCTCGCCAAACTTTTTATTAAACATTTCCCGTTCTTCCTTACTTTTGGCAAGTAAATAATCGTTGAACACTAAGGCAACGGTAATTTGTTCCTGAAGAAAAGCGGGATATTGGTTTTCAACAAACATGTTCACGAAACTTTCTTTTTCCGTTTCTGAAATTTGTGATCGTTCTGCATCGGAAACCTGTTTGAGATTTTCACTAAGAACCTGAAAACCCGCACGGCGTAATTGCGGCAAAACGTCGCACATCAAAATAACCTGAGTTCCAACCCGCGCAACCGTTTCCGTACCATGACAAGGAACCTCTTCAATCATCACCGACGGGTCAATCTGAAATTGTGAACCAACTTTGGCTTGAGGAATCGACAACGATGTTGCCTGTAGAGCCGGAAGGGAGTCGTTAAGCGGTAAATGCGGTGTTGGTTGCGGGGGCGGGGGGGGTGTTGGTTGTGATGGCGTTGGTGAAGACGACGGTAAAACATCATAAACAGATCGAGCCGGAACCGTCGTAACCGGACCCCCCGCAGCCGGAGCCGTTGCAACCGGAGTTGTTTGAGCATTTAACGTTTGCAAAAAAGGATCGTTTCCGCTTCCTTGAATATCTTGAATATTTTGAACATTTTGAATAATAGGAGGAATCGGAGAATTTACCGGAGAAAACGGATCGGTTGGCGGTGTTGTTTGATGTGATATTGTTGATTGATGATGTATTATTTCCGGCGATGAAGGGATCGGAGAAGGAATAAACGTCAACGGCGTTTCATTCTTATCCGGTTTATCCGAAATTGTAGGCGGTTCACTCCATTGTTCCAACGATTCAATCGCGGCAGCCGGAACCGCACCGCGTCGCGAGGAGGCAAAACCGGCATCTTCCGAGATTTCCGAAGTTTTAACCGTAGGCGGAATATTAACCGCTGGAAATATTCCGGAGTCCGTTGTCGGCAAATTCGGTGTTGTCGGTTCAATTTTCGGTAATTCTGCTTTCGGTAATTCAGTTTTGGGTAATTCAGTTTGGGGTGTCTCCATTTTCGGCGGTTCTTCCACTTTCCATGGTTCTACCTTTGGCGGCTCCGGTTTTAATGATTCCGGTTTTAACGGTTCCGTTCTTAGCGGTTCCGTTCTTAGCGGTTCGGGTTTTAACGGTTCCGGTCTTAACGGTTCGGGTCTTAACGGTTCGGGTTTGGGTAATGCGGGAGGAATCGGAGGCGGAGGAATGATGCCCGTTTCCAGTTTCACCGCCGGAGGTGAAAAGGACGGCGATTCGGAAGAGTTATTTTTGTGGGACAGGAACTTCGCAAGATGATCGTTTTCCGGTCGATTGGAATTGGATTCCAGAGAACCGGACGGAGCAACTCCCAAATGAGAGGCAACCTGCTGTACCAATTTCGGATTACTCACCACGAGACCAATTGTCCCGATAGAAGCGAAAAAAATTGCAAAATAAAGAAACTGTTTCACGGAAGTATATTACGATGGTTCATTTGTTCGTTAAATTTCCGGTTCCGGTATTCACCGCCTGTTTAACTTCGGAAAAAAGGCTTTCCGTATCATAAGGATTTTTAGCGGTTTGACGCAAGAGCAATTTGAGAATTTTATTAAGAATCTTTTGGGTTGTTTGTTTGATTGTTTCAAGAGGTAGGCGGCCGTAGGTGAACACCTTTCGGCGAAAGGTTGCCTACCTTCCTCGACGGAATAGTTTAGGAAACGGATTATTTTGTCAATTCCCTATTGATCCTGATACATTTTTTTGATTCGTTCAACGATCGCGCTGTGCATTTGGCTGACTCGGCTTTCGGAAAGAGCGAGAGCGGCTCCAATTTCACGCATGGTCATTTCTTCATAGTAATAGAGAATCACAATCAAGCGTTCCGTTTTGGTCAATCCTTTGGTGAAAGCCCGAATCAAATCAATTTTAGCGAGTCGTTCTGTTGGGTCTTCACTTCGGTGGTCGGGCAGAATATCCACTTCCCGAATATCTTTGGAGCCGTCGTTTTCCGACCATGTTTTGTCAAGACTTGTAATATTCACACGATGTGTTTCGGCATAGAGTTGATGTAATTCTTCGGCGGGGATTTCCAGATAATCGGCAACTTCCTGATCATGCGGTTTTCGTCCGAGCCGCATTTCGAGTGTTTTACAGGCTTCATTCAGTTTCGTTGCCTTAGACCGAATCGGACGCGGAACCCAGTCCATTGACCGGAGTTCATCGACCATCGCTCCATGAATTCTTGTCGGGCAAAACGCTTCAAAACGGATTCCGCGGCTAAGATCATAAGCGGCAATAGCATCCATCAACCCGACCGTTCCAACCGAAATCAAATCATCAAGCTCAATACCTTCCGGTAATTTCGCCCAGAATCGTTCCGCTTGATTCCGAACTAACGGCATATAACGTTCTACAAGCCGGTTACGCAGTTGGTCTGTCGGATTTTTTTTGTAAAGAACCCAAAGTTGATCAATTTCATCAACCCCAACCGGTTCGGAATTAGCCGGTCGATGAGTAATATGTAAAGAAGTTGATTTTGTTGCCGATTGGAGTTTAGGCATTCGTCCGTGTTCCTTAATTTATGCAGGTGAACTGGTTAATTGACTGGCTTTCGAATGAAAACATTGAACAAACGATAGTGCGTGTAAAAAGAACATTAACAATTTTTCCGGTTTAAGGAAAGAACAATTTTTAAAGAATCGCTAAAAAATAATTAGGAATTTCCAATTATGTAATATATCAGTAGAATTTTTCGGAGATTGAAGTTTATTTTTTACCACCCCTAGCCCCTCCGAAGGAGGGGAATCATTCCCCTCCTTCGGAGGGGCTAGGGGTGGTCATTCGGAGTAAACGACTGAATAGTTAAAAAAAATGTAACTATTCAGTCATCAGTCTTGGCGTACTTTTTTGCTGATTATTTCCCATTTTGGGTGAACGTTAGTAATCGAAGGGAACGATCAAAAAATTCCGTCCCGCTAGGGACGACATGTTGGTAGAAAATGGAGTCGCAACATGATTCGCGTCCCGTAGGGACGCAATGTTGGTGAATTGATCGTTGATGTTTTTTCTACCAACATTTCGTCCCTAGCGGGACGAGTGTTGTTGATTGACCTCGTTGGCTACCAAGATGTTGTCCCTACGGGACAGAAAAAGGAACATTCACTGCTACTGAATAGTTACACGATGTCTTTGTGCGGCTTGTTCGCCTTAGCGGTTCAATGTTCATAGTTTGGGGAGAATGTTGAAGGGGGTGTTGAAGGGGTTGAGGAAAATGTCTATTAAACAGGAAAAATATTGATGCCCAAAATTCCACTGAAATATGATGAAAAAACGACATAATTGGCATAACAGGTATCAATAAAACATGTTTAACCAATTATGTTTTGCGGAATATTGTAAGACCTGTTTTCTTTTTGGCATCAAGACGATATGATTTACGAGAATGTTTTGGGTCAACCTATTTTAGGGCGGCATAAAATCGCAGAAATCAATTGGAACCTCTAAAAATTCATTTTTAACGACAACATTTTATGAAGAATTATTTATCCACAATGTTCCTATTGTCACTAAAGTCCCTTTTTATGAGAACATTACGGACGCTAATGACCTGATGGGACAAATAATCGATATTTTTTGGCAAAAGAATTTTTTCGCTGATTGAAGCGGAGTAAAACGATTTTTTGCCGAATTTTCCTGAATATTGCGTCATATTTTTTGGTGGAGATGCTCCAATGCCTATTCAATTGAAATGCCCTAACGGACATCATTTAACTGCAAAGGAATCCAACGCCGGTAAAACGGGCAAGTGTCCGGTTTGTAAGGCGGCGGTGAATATTCCGGTTTTGCATCAGCGGGCGATTACGGACAGTGCGGTTGTCAGCATTTTGGGCGATCCGGGCGGTGTTAAAAAGGATGCCAAAGTAGGAACAACCATTTCACCAATTAAGAAGAAAAGATCGGTTGTTTCACCTTTGGGACAACAAAGCAGTTCGTTGTCCTCTATATCGCCGCATGTCCGGCTTTGCCCTAGTTGCGAGCGTGAAATTGATATGGGATACCACATCTGTCCCCATTGTCATACCTACATCACCGGTCTGAACGATTTCTGAACCTTTTCATTACTGATTATTACGGAACCGAACTTACCGCATACGGTCTTCAGACTTCTAAATTTATGGCTATTCGCTTTGGAACACGCGGAAGTGCTTTAGCGCGTTGGCAAACCCATTGGTGTGCTGATTTGCTCAAAGAAAAAGAGATTGATTCGGAGATTGTTGTTATTGAAACATCCGGTGATCGGGTTCAGGATAAATCTATTGTGAACATTGGAGCTCAGGGTGTTTTTACCAAAGAACTTCAATCTGCATTACTTCGCGGCGACATTGATGTGGCGGTTCATAGTCTCAAGGATTTACCGACGGAGCCGGTTGAAGGTCTTGTGTTGTCGTCGGTTCCTCGACGCGGTGCGTACCGTGATGCATTACTCAGCCGCAAGGCGGCTGCAATTGATGAACTTCCCAAAGGTTCACGAATTGGAACAGGAAGTCTTCGTCGAAAAACACAACTTGTTTATCATTTCGGCAATTCATTTCAGATTGACGAAATACGCGGTAATATTGAAACACGTCTTCGCAAATTGGATCAGGGCGGCTATGATGCGTTGATTCTGGCGGAGGCGGGACTTATTCGGTTGGGCTATTCGGAGCGGATTTGTTCTTTTCTGGAACCGCCGTTTTTTCTGCCGGCAGTGGGACAAGGTGCTATTGGATTGGAGATACGGTTTGACGATTACCGTACTGCGGAACAAATTGCGTTTCTTTGTGATACGGTAACATGGGTTGCGGTGCTGGCTGAACGGGCGATGCTCCAAAAACTTCAAGGCGGTTGTATTGCTCCGATTGCGGCGTTGGGACATGTTGAGGGAGAAACGTTAATTTTACACGGTCGTATTTTATCGTTGGACGGTAAAACAATGCTGGAAACAACTCGCAACGCTTCACTACAAGATGATCCGAAATTATTAGGAATTTCTGTTGCCGATGAATTGATCAAGATGGGAGCCGACAAATTGCTCGAAGAGATATTCTGTCAACGGCAGGATTTACCTCATCGTTAACTAGTTTCTGTTGATTTTATATTTTGTCCCATGCAAGACTCGCTTGATCGGAGACCAAAACTGCAAAAACGATAAAATGAGGACGGCATAGGGGCGATCTGTTTGGTGATAATCTGAAAAAAATAAAAAAATTTTTGTTTTAACGCAACTATGTTGTTGTACATGACTTACAATTTAATTTATTTGCGAAACTGTCCGCTTTTCACGCTCAACTCTCCACTTTTTTTCCCTCCC
>JAIROD010000078.1 GCA_031257725.1 Planctomycetaceae bacterium
CCACCCCTGCCCCTCCGAAGGAGGGGAATAATTCCCCTCCTTCGGAGGGGCTAGGGGTGGTCATTCGGAGGAAACGACTGAATAGTTAAAAAAAAATATTTCACTGATATATTACAAAACCTCCAATCTGGTGAATAGATCCGATTTCTGTTGTCCTTTTCGTATAATTTTAGTGTGTTTCGTGTGTTTCGTGTTTAAAATAGACAGTTACAATTATGGATAGGGGGAATATTGGGAATCTCTTATAATTCGGAATTTACCGAAAGTTAGCAGTGCGGGTTTGCCTCGCGTTGTTCGATTTAACCATGAATTTTTAACGGTTTCCTGTTATTTTTCATTTTTTGTTCTTCTTTTTGCGATCAATCCTGCGACGTAACCGGCTTTGAAACCGGCATCAATATTAACAACCGTAACATTGGACGCGCAACTGTTCAACATTCCGAGCAATGCGGCTAAACCGCCGAAACTTGCGCCGTAACCGATACTTGTCGGCACGGCGATGACCGGACATGCTACGAATCCTCCGACAACACTTGGTAATGCTCCTTCCATTCCGGCAACCACAACAATCGCGTCGGCATCCTGAAATTCCGGCAACTTCGCCTGTAACCGATGCGGTCCGGCAACGCCGACATCCTGAATAAGCGTAACTTCCGCTCCCGTCCACAACGCCGTTTCACGGGCTTCCTCTGCAATCGGCGCATCACTTGTTCCCGCCGAAATAACCGCAACTTTACCGCGTAACACTGTTGGCGGTTCGGAAAAGGATACAAGCCGGAATGTCCGTGCAACGGGGTTGTACTGAAATGAATAACCAAGACGTTGTAATTCCTGTTCTAGAAATTGCCCCTTCTCCGCGTCAACCCGTGTTGCAAATCCGTCAAGCCCGTGATCTTTCAGTGAACAAAAAATCTTTAAAATCGTTTCTTTGGTTTTTCCTTCACCATAAATCACTTCAGGAAAACCACACCGCTCACGACGACCCAAATCAAGTTGAACTTCGTCAAGATCGGCGATACTGTGTGCGTGAAGATGGTTAGCCATTGTCGGACTGAATATTTCAACGGTTTTGGTGTTTTGATTTATTATGTTTTGATTTATTAGAGGTTTAATTGTCCGATAACCCCGCTGACAATTTTTGTTAATTTTGGTTCGGCGGCGTTGGCGGTTGCGATAATTTCGGCGACATTTCCCTGTTTTAAAGCGTCGGGCAAAGCCATATCGGTAACAATGGACAAACCAAGAACTTTCATTCCGCAATGAATTGCAACCAGAACTTCGGGAACGGTGGACATTCCGACAACATCGGCTCCGATTCCGCGTAAAAACCGATATTCGGCGCGTGTTTCCAGATTGGGTCCCAACACTCCAACGTAAACGCCTTTGTGGGCAACAAAATTTTCTTTACGTGCGATTTCGAGTGCGAGGTCAATCATTTTTTTATCGTATGGTTCGCAAAGATCGGGGAATCGCGTACCGAGTCGGTCATCGTTAATTCCGACCAACGGATTAACACCCATCAGATTAATATGATCTTCGATGACCATAATATCGCCTTGCCGATATTGCGGATTCATACCGCCGCAGGCATTGGACACAAACAACGTATCGGCTCCCAACGCGTTGATAACACGAATCGGAAACGTAATTTGTTTAAGATCATAACCTTCATAAGCGTGAAAACGTCCTTCCATTGCAACCACATGAACGCCGTTTAATTGACCGATCACAAGATTTCCGGCGTGAGTTTCCACAGTGGAGCGTGGAAAGTTTGGGATTTCCTCATACGGTAACGTCATTTCCGCTTTGATTTGTTTTGCCAGATTACCGAGTCCGGTTCCAAGAACAATCCCCGCTCTTGCCGTACCATTCCATTTTCCACGAATAAAATGTACGGATTGCTGAATTTGATCATAAAGATGAAGCATAATATTTTTCAGTTATTTTTAGGGTTGAAAATAAAAAATTGAATGATGAGAGATGCCCATTTGTCCCTCTGCTGAAAATAATTTGTCATTAAACAAACGATGTTATTAAACAAACGATGTTATTAAACAAGCGATGTTATTAAACAAGCGAGTGATTCTACCGAAATTGACTTGTTGCCGCAAGATGCCGTGCAAGAAATCAAAAAAAATTTCGAAACCTCAAAAGTTTTTAGTAATTATTCAGTAGATTGTTCATTCGATGGTAGGCAACCGCTCGCCGAGCGGTTGCGTTGCCGATAGGCAACAGCGAATCAGATTCGATTGGGCAATTTGTGTTTCTGACTGGTTTGGAAACTGATTGCCGGCGGGAAATAGGGGCAAGTCGGCTAGGAAGCGTTTGGCGTTTGGGGGCGATGTTCTGTTCACTCCCGTTAGAGGTTGCCGATCAATCCTTCGCCCTGATAGGGCAATACATACCAGCCCGCCGCATCGCGGCGGGTTCGATTGCCCAAAAAATAAACGCCCTGTAAGGGCAATTGATTAATAGATTCGTGGAGAGTTGGTTGCGTTGCAATCGGATTACGACCCATGTATCAATAATTCCGCTAACTATCCCTGTTCCGCTCTCAATTATCTA
>JAIROD010000114.1 GCA_031257725.1 Planctomycetaceae bacterium
TTATTTTTGACCACCCCTGCCCCTCCGAAGGAGGGGAATGATTCCCCTCCTTCGGAGGGGCTAGGGGTGGTCATTCGGAGGAAACGACTGAATAGTTAAAAAAAAATATTTCACTGATATATTACCACCGCACACACGGCTACATTGGAAATGTCCTTGCAGGACTAATAAAAATTAAAATAGACGGTTACCATGCGATAACCCTATTCGTCACCCCAAAACAACAAACACTCAATTTTTTTTCGTATTGTGTAACGTTTCTAATGTTTTCAGTATCTGAACGGCATGGCGTCCGCTTCGGACGGCACTTTCTAAAGTTGCCGGCAATTTTGTTTGTGTCCAGTCTCCGGCTAAAACAAGATTGCTGAAAGGAGTTGCCGATTCCGGACGTTCCAAATAAACCGCCGGATTCGGTGAAAAAACCGCCTCAAAATGAGTCGTTACACGGTGAAACAATAATTGTGTTGTTTCCTTTTGAAAAGATCGGACAAATGTATCTCGGAGTTGTTGGACAACCCGCTCGACCAGACCAAAACTCCCACGTGAAGTAAATTCATGCTCCGCAAGCAGGCGGTGAGACGCACTGATAACAACATTATGATAAACTCCCTTATTGTTTTCTTCATGATGATCTCTTTCATATTTTCCGGGACAGAACAAAAATTGTCCCGGTCCGCCAAGCAACCCGGAATAAGTGAGTTCGGCTGGCAATAAACGGTGATTGAACCAGAGATGAATTGTGGTAATAGAACCCGGTTCAAAACGCTCTAAGGCAAGTTGTTCCGTATAAGATTCCAAATCAGAGTCAATCATTATTTCCTGAAACCGTAACAACGGCACCGCCAAAAGATAATAATCAAACGACCGTCTGGAACCATCCGCCAATTCCAAAGCATCAATTTTGCGAAGGGCGTGATGGTTGGTGTTATCAGACCGGAGGAAGTCCGGCTCCGCAGGAAATTCCCAGCAAAACCGCTTAACGCGTTTAAGAAAATTGAGTTCAATTCCACGATTACGCAACTGTTCCGCTGTGGTTTCATGATAAATTGTCCGCAAAGGTACGGTCGGAATGTGGAACGTCATCGCCTGATTACCCGCCAGAAAACTCTCCCGAACAATTTGCCGAACCGCCTCAAAACTAACATACTCAATACTCTCACTCAATGTACTGAAAATAAGCGGAGACCAAAATTTTTCTATCGCATTGGCGGAAACTTTTTTGGCGTTGAGCCACCGGGCAAAAGTTCCCGATTCCGGTTGCCCTGTTTTTTTCCTATCGCCTAACTCACACAATAACCAACCGGTTGTAACCCGCTCTTTGAATGTGAGAAATGGGAACGTCAAAAATGCAGGAAGGAATTGCCAACGATTCGGTAACCATGTTACAGGCGTTATCGTTCCACATTGACCGTTAATCTGCGCAAAAGGAATTGTTTTCTTTTGTTCAAAAAATCCGGTCAAACCAAGTTGTCGGTTCAGGTCGAGTAATTCAGTGCAACAACCAAGTGCAATATGTTGTCCGTTATCGATCCACTGTTGGGTGTTGGGATCGAATAGAGAAGCGGCACGACCTCCAAGAACGCTTGACCGCTCAAAGAGAGTTACACGAAATCCGTTTTGAAACGCGGACTCCGCAGCGGCAATTCCCGCCAATCCGCCTCCAATAACCGCTAAAGACGGATAAACTCGTTGATCTGGGGTTGATATGGAACTCAAAGGGTGAAACCTAAAAATAGAGACTTAAAAGCAAAATACAAAATAACTTCTTTTGAAAACAGAATTAAAAACCGTAAAATACCGTTTAGGACAAACTTATAAAATAAACCGTTGCCGACTTTTCTTTTGTCCGATATTCGATTTCCGATTCTAATAAAATATGATATTACAATATTTTTCCGAAAAAGACAGTCCAAGTATTGAGTTTCATCGTGTTTTTTCAGGATTTTATTCGTTTTAAAGATTATTGGGCATCTCGCCTCATTCAATTTTTGTATTTTCAACCTATTAATTATTAGACCTTTTCGCTAACCATAAACATTATGACAAAACACGACAAGGTTTATTTAGGAAAGGAACGCACACGTCCCGTGTGCATCCCCAGAGTTAGTGGGAAATGAGACATTTGCGCTAACTCATGCACGCGGGACGCGTGCGATCCTGCGGGTTAGCGAAAAGGTCTAATATTTTACTGATATATTACAATTGACATAATTTAACAACCAGCCTCTGAACGCTAAGGATTATTTTTTGAAAAAGTGGGGAGCGGATAGTTGTTGTTTTTTATTTTTCTGATATAGTAAGCAAGTTAGTTTTTTTGAAATCCTTAATTAGCGTATAATGCTCATTTTAACCATTTTGTCTGTTCTGGATTTTATAACCAATTAGCCTGTTTTGTTCAATATAACAAAGCAGTTACCACTACAATCAACCTAAATCAAAATCAAGCGGAGATCATTGTGGCACTTTCGAAAGAACTTAATTTGTTGACTGCCAAAGAACTTGGGGCACTCGCAAAAGAACTCGCCATCTCTAGTTGGCATTCTATGCGCAAAGAGGAACTTATCAACGCCTTGACCTTAAAAGCGCGCACAAAATTAGGACGTGAACTCATTCGACAACGACTCGCCAAAACCAATAAAACAGCAGTAACTCCTAAATCAAATACCTTCTTAAATAAAAAGAAAATCCAAGAAAGAGAAAACAATAGAAATGAAGTGAAAAAGAAAATTGAAGAAAAGAGAAAATCTAAAGAAAAAAGGAAACCCGAAGAAAAAAAATCACACTCTGCATCTTCACCTCCCAAAATCTCGCCCAATAAACACGTTGCAACCATCACCGAAAATAAAATCACTGAAAACAATAAAACTGCCGAAACCAAAAAAACCGAAAATAAAACCGCCGAAAGTAAAATTACTGAGAATAAAACTACTGAGAGTAAAACCACTGAAAGTAAAAAAAGCGACAATAAAAAAACCGCCCCCCCAAAGGTTCCCCCGCGCAAACCAAGCACTGTTTTGGTTGCTGTTGAACCTAAAAAGAGTAGTTTATCCTCGCAATACCGAAAAAAGAAACTCCGACGTGATATCAGTACTCACTTTGATGAAAATCGAGCGGATCGGCTTGTTTTATTGGTTCGGGATTCCTTTTGGCTTCACGCTTACTGGGAAATAACCGCCAGAACTGTGGAACGTACCAAAGTTGCTTTGGGGTTGTTTTGGCATACCGCATTGCCAATCATCCGGCTTTTCCGACTTGAATCGGATGGAACAGGTCAGCCTAAACGCAATATTGTCCGTGATATTTTAATTCATGGCGGTGCGAATAATTGGTATCTGAATGTGGTTGACCCGCCCTCTGCATTTCAAATCGAAATCGGTTATCTCACAAGAGAAAAAAAGTTTTACTCGCTGATCTCCAGTAATTCCGTCGAAACGCCTCAGCAACAAGTTATCGATGAGTTGGATAATCTTGACGGTAATTGGCGTGGAGTGGCGGAAGACTTGGGGCGAATTTACAAACTAAGCGGCGGTGATGGTAATAATCAGGAACTTAAAAAAGTATTCGAGGAACAATTACATCGCCCCATGTCCGCCCCACTCCTTTCCCGTTACCGCGCCGTACAGCATCAGAGTATAAGTTCGGAAAAAACACGCCGCAATTTTCTTTTTAATATTGATGTCGATATTATTGTGCATGGTAAAACCGATCCAAGTGTGCAGGTAACCATTCGGAATGAACCAATCAAAGTTCAGCCTGACGGTTCGTTCAGTATTCGTTTCGCCTTGCCGGAAAAACGTCATGTCTTTCCCTTAGAAGCTGAAGGCAGCGACGGCGTTGAAACGCAACGCGCTATCTTAACTGTTGAAAGAAATACCCGAATCCTCGAAACTCTCTTTCAGGAACCCGCCGATGACGACTAACAGTAACTGTCTATTTATTTTGTTTTAATTTTTTTAACACGAAACACACGAAATTTCACGAAAAGGATTTTTATGTAATCTTTAGTGTGTTTCGTGAAATTTAGTGTGTTTCGTGTTTAAAATAGACAGTTACGACTAACATTGTAACTTCTTGTTTTGGAACCGCTTCAAACTCTAACACTTCAATCCTTACATGGAACAAACTTTCGATTATGCTTCGGTCAATCTTGC
>JAIROD010000138.1 GCA_031257725.1 Planctomycetaceae bacterium
ACTGAATAGTTACGTTTATTTTTTACCACCCCTGCCCCTCCGAAGGAGGGGAATGATTCCCCTCCTTCGGAGGGGCTAGGGGTGGTCATTCGGAGGAAACGACTGAATAGTTAAAAAAAAATATTCCACTGATATATTACGGAAATTGTAGTTCTACAATTGGTCATTGTAGAACTACATTAAGTCATTGTAGAACTACATTAAGTCATTGTAGAACTACATTAAGTCATTGTAGAACTACATTAAGCCAATGTAGAACTACATTAAGTCATTGTAGAACTACATTAAGTCAATGTAGAACAGTAACTATTCAGTCGTGCTTTTTTGTTTCCCGTCGGCAATCAGTTTCCAAACCGGTCAGAAACACAAACAGCCCAATCAAATGGGCATCTCTAATAATTCAATTTTTTATTTTCTGCCCATTAATTAATAAATTGTAATATATCAGTGAAATATTTTTTTTTAACTATTCAGTCGTTTCCTCCGAATGACCACCCCTAGCCCCTCCGAAGGAGAGGAATGATTCCCCTCCTTCGGAGGGGCAGGGGTGGTAAAAAATAAACTTCAATCTCCGAAAAATTCCACTGATATATTACAAAAAATGAAGTAACTTTTCAGTCAACGGAATTTTTTAATAATGAATAGTTCCGTCTTGTTGGGAATGACATATTGGTAAAAAACTCATGAAATAATTAGGGAAGGGTGAACCTGTTGACAGAAATAAAAAAACTTGTGAAAATAATGGACAGTTTTGTGATAAAGGTTGTTTATTTTCAACCGGAAACGTTTAACGTAATATCTTAATTGTTTGCAGTTTACCTGCAAGTTTCCAATAGGAATGGCTGCCAAATGATCGTACTTCAAACTTCTATTCCCGATATGACCCCCAAACGCGGAAAGGTTCGGGATATTTATGATTTTGGTAACTCTCTGTTGCTGGTCAGTAGTGATCGTATCAGTGCTTTCGATTGGATTCTTCCCACAGGAATTCCCGACAAAGGAAAAGTCCTAAACCAAATGGCGGCATTTTGGTTTGGGAAACTCGGCGTTCCAAATCATTTGATCACTGCGGATATTGAAAAAATGCCGTTTCCGCAAGGAACTGATCTTACAATGTTTAGCGGACGTTCCATGCTTGGTAAAAAATGTCAAGTTATACCGATTGAATGTGTTGTTCGCGGTTATCTGAGCGGTTCCGGTTGGAAAGAATATCAAAAATCCGGTTCAGTTTGCGGAATTAAGTTGCCGGACGGACTTCGTGAAAGCGGCCCATTGCCCGAACCAATCTTTACGCCCTCAACCAAAGCAGAAACCGGTCATGATGAAAATATCACTTTCCATCAAATGGTTGAAATTGCCGGACAGGAAATCGCTGAAGAATTACGCCGAAAATCGCTCGACATTTTCCGTCGTGGTTCGGAATGGGCGTTAAAAAAAGGAATTATTATCGCCGACACCAAATTCGAGTTTGGATTTTCCGAAGGTCAGTTGATCTTGATTGACGAGGTCTTAACACCGGACAGTTCCCGATTTTGGCCTGCGGACAGTTATCAACCGGGTCAGGGACAACCCTCATTCGATAAACAATTTGTTCGTGATTGGCTAACACAAAGCGGTTGGGATAAAAATAGTCCGCCGCCGGAACTTCCCGATGAAATCGTTAAAAAAACACAGGAAAAATATCTTGAAGCATTTCAAATTTTAACCGACCATCCCTTAAACCAATCGTAACAAAACCAACTATATTCCTCTCACCTCACACTTGAAAATTCAGTTTTCGTTTCAAAACAGATATTCACTAAAATCGCCCCAACGGAGCAATCAGCATTAACGTAAGGTAACGCCATACGTAATAAAAATATAAAACAACAAAGCCCGGTAAGGACAACAACAATAGAGTTGGGTTATGATGACAATATTCGGCTTACGACCTTTCATCGCCTTATTTTCAAGGGGAAAACCTAATCGTAGGGATAACAATATTCAATGAATTCTACTGTTAAAGGAATTTGAGAAAATTCAAAATTCCTGAAACCTGTTTTCCGAAATGTGTAATGTATTTGCAACAATATTTTTGAACAAATTATGGTGATTTTCCCATGACATCACTTGCCGGTTACATTCGTGAAGTTCCCGATTTTCCTGTACCGGGAATACTTTTTTATGACATTACTACTCTTATTCAAAAGGGTGATGCGTTCCGTGAAACGGTTCGCCAACTTGCCGAAAAGGTGAAGCTCTGGGGATCGATTGATTTGATTGCGGCACCGGAGGCACGCGGATTCATTTTTGCGGCGCCGTTGGCTGCCGAACTCGGTGCCGGTCTCATTCCCATCCGTAAACCGGGTAAGTTACCGTTCAAAACGGTTTCGAAATCTTATGATTTAGAATATGGAACGAATACGGTTCAAATGAATATCGACGCAATTCAACCCGGAAAACGAGTTTTGTTGGTCGATGATCTTCTTGCAACAGGCGGTACGATGGAAGCCTGCCGACAATTGGTTACCGAAAGCGGCGGACATGTTGTTGGTGCTGCGTTTGTTATTGAGTTGCTGTTCTTAAATGGGCGTGAAAAAATTAAAATGGAAAAAATTGAAACTCTGGTCAAATATGAGAAGTAAATATTGAAAGATTATCACCCCGTTGTCTTTAGTGTTGCTTATGTCCCTAGAATTTTCAATATAGGGACAAATGGGACAATAAAGACAAATGAATTTAAAGGTTTCCATTAATTTTTTTGCCGGATTGAGAATGTCAGGGAAGGGCAGATTGCATGTTCAATTTCGGTTCTCAGTAGCAAAATAATTCTTTGCGGCTGGAAGTTTCATTGGGATTGTGTCAAGCCGCATAGGGCTTTCTATTAACAATTTTCTCATTTTGGGGTTCAAAATAATCGGAGTACCACTTCATTTCCTGCTTATTCTCTTTTACAATATTTGAAGAAGTATTTCGTCAGGCGAGGTAGTTTTCAAAAATGTTCGGACTTTTAATCAAACTACCTCGCCTGACGAAGTATTTCGTCAAAAAATGCTAATATCCACTTCATTAATTGATGTTTCATTATGTCAGAGGAAACCACAAAAACACGGCAGAAAAAAATTGGTAGAAAAAAGACCGCTTCCCAATCACAACCTCGCGGGTTGCCGGGATTTTCTTTTATGACTTCAGACTTGATTCGCGGTCATACGGAAACGATTATTTTAGCGAATTTATTGAAAGGTGATACTTATGGCTATGAGATTAACAAGCGGATTCAAGGTCTGACCGATAATCTTTACGAACTCAAAGAAGCAACACTTTATTCGGCGTTTCGCCGGCTCGAAAAAGCGGGGCTGGTCAAGTCTTATTGGGGCAGCGAAGAAACCGGTGCAAGACGGCGTTATTATTCCATTACCGACGAAGGTAAAAGTGTCTATTGGAGTAGCAAAGTCGATTGGGATAAGGCAAAAGAACTCATTGACGGGCTTATCCGTGAATTTTGATTTTGATATTTTGATAAATTATCGCCTTGTCATATTGCAATCGCTTTTCAAACATGAATTAAATCGTTTGGGAAATCATTCTTGAAATTAAAATATTGTCGGGTTATAATTCCGATTTAAGTGAAGGAATATAAACACAACATTATAAATTGGGGCATCTCTAATAATTCATTTTTTTATTTTCAACCTATTAGTCAATAGTCAACAACGGGGGTTATCCCATGTTTTGGGGTTAAGTCTAACAACGCGGGGCAAGCCCATGCCGTTAGCTTTCGGTAAATTCTGAATTATTAGAGATTCCCATTGGAACAAAGGAAACCGGAAAATGACAGAGACACCAATTACAAAAACGGAATCTACAACACCGAAACCGTTCAACACAACAGGTTATCTCGTGAAAACAACTTTTTGGGCGACTTTTTTACCAGGAATGATTGTTTCCACTCCAGTTTCACTTCTTGCCTGTTTTAGTCCGGTATTTTTTATAACTATTCCGATATTCACATTTTGTCTATTTCTCTTTTATTGTTTTAATCAATTTCGAAAACGATTCGCCAAAAATTTACATGCCGGAAATATACCGGATGATTTTTTTCTTCGTGTGTTGCCATTTTTCTTACCGTTGTTTTATGTGTTAATTCATGCGGCGGCGGCATTTCATTTTGCACCAATTTCACAAGACATGTTACCGATATTTATAATATGCAGTTTGCCGCATTATATTGGATGGACATTGATTAGTGAAATTATTATTGCCATTGGCGGAGGTTGGCACGAAGTAATTCTCTTGTTACCGTTTGGCTTATCATTTATCATCTCAATAATCGGAACTGTTTACGTTTCACGTATCGCGCCGCCGCCGCAACATCAGAGTCGTGGCATAGGATTGATTTCAATATTGTTGCTTTTTCTTTGCGGAATGGTTTGTTTGACTTATTCTAATTTCAGAACAGAAATTCTTTTTGATGAATGGAATGAAAAACAAGTTATTCGTGATGAAGGGGGCAACGGACATTTTGACGGTGATCGAACAGACCTCTCCGAATATGAACCATTTGCCCCTGATAATAAGTTAGTCAAAATTGATTCGCCAACATTACGAATTGAAAACGATTATCCGCGTATTCATGGAGCCTTAGCACTTTATCCGGTTTATGCGGCGGCAGTTGAATCTATTTATTGTGACAGCAAGATTAAGAACAATGAAGTTGCCCTTTTGGTTCGGGGCGGCACAACACCGAAAGCGTTCAAAGATTTACTTGAACGGCAATGCGATATGGTTTTCATGCTTCAACCTTCCGAAAAACAATGGACGGAAGCCGAATCAAAAGGAATCAAACTTTCAGTTACGCCAATTGGTTATGAAGCGTTTGTGTTTTTTGTTAATAAAACGAATCCGGTTGATCAGTTGACTCTTGAACAAATTCGTAATATTTATTCTAAACGAATGACCCGTTGGAGCGATGTTGGCGGTAACAACCAAAAGATTTTACCGTTTCAACGTCCGGAAGGTTCTGGAAGCCAAACGATGATGATTCAGGTCATGGGAGATACTCCAATTGCCAAACCGCAAAGAGCGGAATTTCAAATTGCAATGGGTGGAATTATTAATCGGGTTGCAGATTATCGTAATTACAATAATTCTATTGGTTTTTCATTCCGATATTATGTTGAAGGAATGTTCAAGCATGATGGCGTAAAATTGTTGCGGATTAACGGGGTTGAACCGACAATTGAGAATATTCAAAATGGTTCATATCCGTTGATTGGACAACTTGTTATTATTACCATCGGCAACAAAAATCCGAATGTTTTAAGATTGACCGATTGGTTTCTTTCTCCGCAAGGTCAGGATTTGATCAGACGTGTTGGTTATGTTCCACTTCAGACGGAGTCGGTTGTTTCAACAGAATCTGTTTCAGAACATCAATAACGTGTCGGAATAATTTTATGGTGAACGGCGTAACATCCAAGATAGCAATTCAGACTTCACACGGTATTTATAACGGCATAGCGCCGATAATTGTTTCTGCGAGCCGTGCAACGGATATTCCGGCGTTTCACCTTGATTGGTTGTTCCAACGGTTGCGTGCGGGCTATTGTGTTTGGCGGAATCCTTTTAATCAGCAACAACAATATATTGGTTTTCAGAATCTTCGGGCGGTTGTTTTTTGGACAAAAAATCCTGAACTGTTTTTGTTGCGGGTTGACGAATTTGAGCAACAGGAATGGACGTACTATGTTCAGTTTACGCTGAATGATTATGAAGCGGAAAGGTTTGAACCTAATCTTCCACTGCTGGAACAACGAATTAAAACGTTTCGGGAACTTTCATGTCGAATTGGAAAAAACCGTATTATTTGGCGATTTGATCCGATTCTTTTTGCCGACGGTTTATCTGTTGACGATATTTTTGAACGGATTTGTTTTATTGGAGATCGATTGGCGGGTTATACGGAAAAGCTTGTATTCAGTTTTGCGGATATTGCTGCTTATCCGAAAATTCATCATCGTTTCCGACAGATTCCGTTATCTCCGCGTGAACCGGTTGTTTCGGAAATGCGCCGAATAGCAGAGCGTCTTGCGGGGCAGGGCGAGCGATGGAAAATGCAATTAGCGACGTGTTGTGAAAATATTGATCTCACCCATTACGGTATCACCCCCAACCGTTGTATTGATCCCGAACTTTTACAACGGTTGGCTCCGAATGATCAAATGTTGAGCGGATTTTTAGCACAAACGGCAAAGGATAAAGGGCAACGGAAATATTGCGGATGTATTGTATCGAAAGATATTGGTCAATACGAAACATGCCCGCATTATTGTGTTTATTGTTATGCCAATACGTCGCGTCAAACTGTTGAACGGAATAAAAAGCGTTTTGGAAAATATTCGGAAACGATTTTGGATGAACCGTAAAACGATTTGGATGAACCGTAAAGAGAATTGTAATCGTTTAGTGGAATTTTTGTTTAGTTGTCAACGGCGGAGTTTACCCAGTGATAGTACAACGGCGGAGTAAACCACACGATAGTATAACGCTGGGGCGAACCTTGTTGTGAACAACCGAACAATCATGCG
>JAIROD010000144.1 GCA_031257725.1 Planctomycetaceae bacterium
GTCCAAAGCGGACCTGTACTGAAATCCCGATGCGGATTTTTGAAATTTTCCCGCAACTCATCCAATGACGGATTGGTAATCGGATTAAGTTTTGAGATTTGCGCTGTTGCTGTTACCGCGTTAAGAAAAAATACGGCAACAAAAAGAATCGCCGTAACCAATAGTAATTTCCAAAAATGCTTTCGCATCATTTTTCTCCTTATTTTATAAGGTTTTGTTGAAATAACCGCGAAACATTGCCGAAAAACAACACGGTAAGAAAAAAACGTTTCGCAATTGAATGAGTTTCACAGTTTACATGGAACAACGTAAATTGTCAACAGGATTTTTCTTGTTGAAGAAATTTTTTTTGATTTTCGGAATTAGCGGAAAGGCATGAAGTGGGCATCTCTCATCATTCAATTTTTTATTTTCAACCAATTAATAGTTAACGACGGGGTTTACCTTGTGTTTGGGGGTTAAGTCGAATAACGCGGGGCAAGCCCACGCCGTTAACTGTCGGTAAAGTCTGAATGATGAGAGATTCCCTAATAGTTAACGACGGGGTTCACCCCGTGTTTGGAAGTTAAGGAGGTGTGCGCAAATAAACTTACCTAAAGATTGGTATTGCATTCTGATTGTGAAGTTGTTACAATCGCGACATGAAGAGCAATATTATAACAATAGTTTCCGACCAATACCATAGCATTCGTGAATTTTTAGACGAGCGTGGTCGTCGCGTTTGGGCGGTCTCCGAAGTTCGATCACTTGGTCGTGGCGGTTTTCAATATTGTGCGTGCCGCTACCGGCATGGGGTATTTCACCATCAAGAAAGGTCTCGACGAATTACCCCCCCCTCCACCCCTTCCCATTCGACTTCGTCAATCAGGTGGTGGTCGAAAAAAGAAATCCGAAGTTGATGTTACTTTTTTGTCCGACCTTCAACTCATTATTGACCCGTTAACACGTGGTGATCCGTCGAGTCCCCTTTTGTGGACGAGTAAAAGTTTAGTTAAGATTAAAAAAGCGTTGAAAGAGAAGGGGCATCAAATCGGTATTACGACGATTCGCAAAGAGTTGAAACGGTTGGGATATTCGCTACAGTCCAACCGAAAACGTCGCGAAGGTGAATATCACCCCGACCGAAACCGTCAGTTTGAATACATCAATAAGAAAACCAAAGAACAAATAGAACGGGATGAACCGGTTATTTCTGTTGATGCGAAAAAGAAGGAAAATCTTGGGAATTTTAGCAATAAAGGACAAGAATATGAACCCCAAGGTAAGCCAACAGAAACATTGATGCACGATTTCCCGAACAAGAAAAACGGTCAAGCGATTCCTTATGGAATCGATGATCTTGTCAATAATCAGGGTTTTGTGAATGTCGGTATTGACCATGACACCTCTGAGTTTGCGGTAAATTCGATACGGAGTTGGTGGAACAAATTGGGTAAGACACGATTTCCGAAGGTCACAACACTGACGATCACGGCGGACTGCGGCGGGAGCAATCAATACAATGGTCGGTTGTGGAAAGTAGAGCTACAAAAATTAGCGAATGAGTTGGGACTGGACATTATTGTCCACCACTTCCCGCCAGGAACAAGCAAGTGGAATAAGATTGAACATCGATTATTTTCGTACATTAGTAAAAATTGGCGAGGCCGTCCATGGGTTGATTGGGCGGCTGTCGTGAATTTAATCTCCAACACAACAACGGAAACGGGGCTAACTGTCTGCTGTGTTGAGGACAAAATCAAATACAAAAAAGGAATTAAAATCAGTGACAAAGAACTAAAAAAAGTTGCGATAACACCAGACGATTTTCTCAGAAGATGGAACTATACCATGGAAACAAATAAAAACAAAAATAAGTAAGGTTATTTGCGCACGCTTCCTTAGCGGATTAACGTGCAGAACCTTAAAAAGAGGGAATTTCAAATCGGTTGAGGAATTAAAAGAGAAAATAATAACATAGATCAATTACTATAACCTCAATCCCAAAAAAATAGAATGGAAATTCGACCCAACTCAAAAAATACTAAAAATATTCAAGAGGAATTAGGAAACTTAGCACTAGGGTGTGAAAGGAGAATATGAGATTTATTTTATTGGCAATGAAAATGATTCGCTTTGAATTGCAATGGAATTATTTTTATAGGAATCAATTGCAGTTACTCTTGCTGTGAATGTTTTGTCAACCGGTAATTTTGAAAAATGTACCGATAACTCCGAAGGCATCCAACTGTTCAAATAAAATTGCGAACATTTTTTTATTGAGGCAATTACCGCGTCTCCATCCAATATTTCCACCAAATAATGATGTACAATTTCATTGTCTTGGGCTTGCGGAAACGTTACAACACAACTGTTAACCGCAAGATCACTTACAACCGGCTTTACGCCGTCAATAAATTTCGGCGTATCATTGTCGATATGATTTTTGTACTTAAATTGACTTCCATCATGAGGGGATGCAACTGTCCATCTTGGTAAAATTTCTTCATTTCTGAACGTATCCCACCGTTCTATTTCAATATCGCCATTGGGTACAAGATTGACAATTAAACCTTCCGTGATGTTGTCAAAATTTTCAGGATGAATTGACGTTTTACTTATTTCATTTTTTTCAACTCCGGTATAATTTGTACTTCCATCATTTACCGTTGTAAATTTATCTTGATGAATCGAGCGCGGATCGCCAATCGGAAAATGCGAATGCCCGCAAAAAACTACCGCTTGCGGATAGCTCGCCAAAATAGACGTTAAAGCCTCCGAACCCCAATTGCCCGCAGCCGAACCATAACAAGTATTCAACGGCGGATAATGGAAAAAAACAAAAATAGGTTTATTAGGATATTTCTGCGTAGAAATTGTCAGTTTCTCTGATAAAAACTTTTTGGCACCATTATTGAAACTATGACCGTCGCTTGCCGCCGTACTAACAGTAATAAAAGGATAACCCTTGATCTCTACATATTGATGTAACGGTTGTTGCAATTTATTCATGTACAACTTTTCCGCATCAACAAATTTGTTATGATGATCGTGATTACCCATCATAAAATAAACTTGAAGTCCAACCGGAATATTTTTTTTATCCGAGAAAACCTTCAACAACGAATCGTACTCATACTCTTTACCATTATCGGTAATATCGCCTACGACAAAAAACGCATCAATCCGCCCATTACCAAGAATATTTCTCAATGCGTTAGCCCGAATAATTCACCACTGTACACATATTTCAGGATAATCTGAAATTTTCAGTATGAACAAATTATTGTTAAAAAAATAGAAAAAACACACTGTTTTCGTCCAAAAATCCATTTTTTTGCATGTTTTTCTCCGCAACTCCTTAAAACGGATGTTCCCTTTTAACCGGACAAGAAATTCCTCTGTAACTTATTACTATATTTGAAGTTATGTCATTTCTTTGTTATTCAACTACAGGGTACATTTCGTTTGACACTGGAAAATAAA
>JAIROD010000162.1 GCA_031257725.1 Planctomycetaceae bacterium
AGTGGAATTTTTCGGAGATTGAAGTTTATTTTTTACCACCCCTGCCCCTCCGAAGGAGGGGAATTATTCCCCTCCTTCGGAGGGGCTAGGGGTGGTCATTCGGAGTAAACGACTGAATAGTTAAAAAAAATATTTCACTGATATACCGCAAACGGCATGATATTGGTTGTTTTGGTTTGATTCAAGAGGTAGGCAACCTTTCGCCGAAGGGTTTTCACCCACGGCTACGTCTCAAAATCTCGTTTATGGCACAAATGAGGTCTGGACAACATTGGCATTGGCTGGCGGTGAATTTTTAGGATACTGATCTCCCTGAAATTCGTAATAGGTTGGAACAACCTGATCGGCGGGATAATGAAACACTTTGGAAACCGGCATCGGAGAAATAGGCATCGAAACGGGAGATGCAGGCGGTAGATTCAAAGGTTGCCAACTCTCGGCAGGAATAGGATTGACATGTTGCGGCGGCAACATTCCTTGATTATTGGTGTTTGTAAAAACCTGTTCACTTCGTCCTGCCGGATTATTAAAAGTGGGAAACGGTACTGAAGTTTCCATTGTTCCCCGACTTAATATTCCTCCACGCGGATTCGACATCACCGGCGGCGGTGTCGTTGGAATCGTCGCGTGAACCGGATACGGAGCATTTACGTTAGGGCGAATGTGGGCGTTGGTGTTAGTGTTAACATTAACGTTAGTGTTGGTGTTAACGTTTATATTGGCGGGTTGAGAAGCGAAAGACGGTTGCGGAGTCATTGTGTTACGTTTGGCGAGATACTCCTCCCGTTTGTCTTCCAGAAATTTTGCTCTATCAAAGTCGCCCCATTGCCGGTACAGCAACGCCATTTCATGGTACGCCTGTTCTTCACCTACTGAAACTGAAAAATACCGTATTGCTTCAATTGGTTTGTTCTGATGGGCGGTACAACGTCCGAGATAATAAAGAAGCCGGTTATTTTCAGGGTAGTGAATCAGGGCATTACGTAAAATCACTTCAGCTTGTTTCAGATCGTTCCGCTCCATGAGAAACAACGCAAAATCTCCGGCAATAATCGGAACATTCCCGCCCAATGCATATTTCATCGCATAACGAAAATAAATACCGGCATTTCGGATTTCAGATTGTTTCCAAGCAATTAACGCCAAACGGTGATAAGGAGCGGCAAGGGTTCCATTGATGGTCTGTTTCTTGTTGGCTGCAATAAAAGCGTTATAACTGCGAACCGCTTCAGGAAAATCACCTTGAACTTCAAAATCCAATCCTTGTTTATAAAAATCTTTAGCGGTTGCAGTATTAGATTGTGTTGCAGAGTTGACGTAATCCGGAGCGGAATAACTCTGCTCTTTTCTCAACGCTTCAATCATTTCCTGACCATCGTCAATGTCTTCAAGCGATTCTTTATCTTTTGACTCTTGGGACGATTTCGTATTTTTTGACGGATAAAAAAGGGAGGAAAAGTATGATTTTACTTTACTGAATGAAGATTTTTTTGTTGTTTCGGATTGTTCCTTATTTTCCGGTTCGGTATTTTTTGCCGGAATGAACGGGGCGGCTGGAGTTACGGAGGTTGCCGAAGTTGCGGGCGATACAGAAGGCGCATTTTCTGAAGGTTTGGCGGGATTGGTTGATGGCGGCAAGAATGCCGATTGGGGCATCATTTCTCGATTGGCAATATAAACCGAATTAGAGGAAGAAGCGGGATAACCGCCATAAGACCGTTCATATTGCGCATAAATTATCCCTGTTGCTGTAACAACAGACATGATAACCGCAAACTGAAAATAATAAAAAAATCCCCTTGGCATTTTTTCCTCTAAGCGGATTTATACTTTATATCATCTACCAAAATAGAAATTTACATAATTATTCTCTATGTACTATCGAATTAAAAGAAAGTTTTTCTCCAATGCGAATGAGTAAGGTCGGGATTTTAGGAAAAATGGGAAACTACGATTTATACATTCTGATTTCCTGACAGAACTGATCATTTCGTCAAACAAGGTAAATCCGGTACAGTGAGCAAAAAAGAGAAAAAGAAAGGAAAAAAGCCGAATTTTTCTTAGTGTTTACAGGTTGGTTGTTAAAATGGATGAAATTTTAACAGGAAATTATCGTTCATCTTTCAGAAATACCAGATGGGAAGAAGGAATACATAAACGTTGGACGGTATGAATTTCCTGTGTCGAAAAAAACGGGTCTTGCGCTCCCGAAATAAAACGAATTAACGGCGTTTTCGTCTGCCCAAATTCCGGCGTAAGCGTCAACATCTCCTGAACACGGAACGGTTCATTCTGCTTTCTTGTAATATTAAAATCGAAACAATTCACCGTTTCATCCGGTTGCGCTTCACGAATATGATGCGCACGTATTGCAACATAATTGGTGTCGGGCGGAATATCCCGGTTTGTTTCAAGAATGAATCCCCAATCCGGTATGTTAATTTTACGTACTCCGGCAATAGATGCCGGCGCAATATTTTTGATACCAATAAGCCGTGCAGTTGCAAGCGTTTGGGGATTACGAAACAATTCGGAGGTTGTCCCCAATGCCGCCATGCCCCCGTCTTGAAGAACCAGCATACGTTGGCAAAGACGATAAACTTCATCACGGTTATGGGAAACAAATAAAATCGTACCGGAAAATGACGCAAGTATTTCCACTAATTCCGTTTCAACCGCCAACCGCAAAAAACTGTCCAACGCCGAAAACGGTTCATCAAGCATAATTACCTCCGGCGACGAAACAAGCATCCGCGCCATCGCAACACGTTGTTGCTGACCTCCGCTTAACTGCGAAGGTTTCTGTCGCGAAAATTCACTAAGACGCAGTTTCTCCAGTATTTCATCCGTGTATTGTTTTCGTTTCGATTTGCCCAAACCTCGAAGAACAATCTCCACATTGTCACGTACCGTCATCGACGGAAACAACGCATATTGTTGAAATAAAAAACCGGTGTGCCGTTTTTGCGGAGGAAGATTAATTTTCCGTTTCGAATCAAAAACGGTATGACCGTTGATCGCAATAAATCCCGAATCCGGCTGGATAATACCGGCAATACATTTGAGCGTGATACTCTTGCCGCAACCGGACGCTCCAAGAAGTCCAAGACATTCATTTTCCGTACAAAATGAAACGTTCAGCGTGAAATGAGCAAGTTTTTTCGTAATATTCACTTCAAGACTCATAGACGTTTTTCTCCAAGCAGATTCAACGGCAGAATAATGAAAAACGAAATCGCAACAATGAGCAGTACCCAAATCAATGCAGTGCGCATATCGTTTCCTTCAGCCGCACTCCATATTGCAATAGGAATTGTTTGCGTCTGTTTCGGAATATTACCGGCAATCATTAGTGTTGCGCCAAATTCGCCGAGTGCGCGGGCAAAACCAAGAACCGCACCCGCAACACAACCGGGTATTGTCATCGGTAACATAATACGCCAAAAAATCGTCCATTCGGAAAGTCCCAACGTTTTAGCGGCATCAAGAATTGACGGTTCAATCTGTTCAAAAGAAGCCCGAATGGTACGATAAATAAGCGGAAATGCAACCACAGTTGCCGCGATAACGGTTGCTTCCCATGAAAAAACAATACGGACGCCGATTTTTCGCAACAATTGCCCGACCGGACTGTTCCAACCGAAAATCAGTAACAAACTAAAACCAATCACTGTCGGCGGCAACACCAACGGTAACGTCAATAGAACATCCAACACCGCTTTAACCCGTTTGTGCAAACCAATCGCCAACCGCGCAGCAACCATACCAAACAAAAACGCAATAACTGTTGCACAAATCGACGTTTTGAGTGAAATAAATAACGGCGACCAATCCATATAACAGTCTAATTTCTATAACAGTCTATTTTGTATCTGTCTATTTTAAACATGAAAAGCACGAAGCGGTACGAAACACACAAAATTATACGAAAATGACAACAAAAGAGACCATTACCTAACACCTAACAGGGGAGGGGAGTTGAGAACGGACAGCCGCTCACAAATGGAAAACGCTCCCCCCCCTTTGTTTTTAGTCTTCTGCAACCATTTCATAACCGAATTTTTTGAATACTTTTTCGGCTTCGGGTGAAAAAAGGAATTGGAGAAACGCTTTGCCGCCGTCAGGGTTGTCGCCGGTTGTAACAACCGCCGCCGGAAAAATCACCGGCGAATGACTGCCATTCGGTGCTTCCGCAACAACTTCAACCTTATCTTTCATAATCATTGCATCCGTCAAATAAACAACGCCGGCATCAACCTCACTTTGCGCAACATAAGTCAACACCGCCCGAACATTTTGTGCAAAAACAACTTTTGGCGTTATTTTATCTGTTATTTCGAGCGAGTCAAAAATTTCCGTTGCGTATTTTCCTGCCGGAACAACTTTGGGATCGCCGATTGCCAATCCTTTATTTTTGAGTTTATCGGTGCCAAGACAATTAAAACAATGAATCGGACTTTTTCCATTCGCAGGAACAATCAGAACAATTTTATTTGCTACAAGATTTTTACGTGTTCCTTTGAGAAGAAAATTTTTCTTTTCTACGAGATCCATTTTCTCCTGATTAGCCGAAATAAACACGTCAACCGGTGCGCCGTTATTGATTTGTTCCTGTAATTTTCCGGACGCTTCGTAGTTCGGAATAACAGTAACCTCCGGCGCAATTTTTTTGTACTGAATGATTTGTTCATTCAGACAATCTTTCAGTCCCGCTCCGGCAGCAAGATAAACAGGCTTCGCCGCCTGCACCGGAATAACGGAACAACAAAACACAATCAACACAAACAATAATAAGCGTTTCATTTTTAATTCAGTGGTTAAAGTTAAGCGAATCATTTGGAAAAACAGTAATTATTTGCAACTATTCAGTAATTGTTTTTGGCGATAATGAATATTCCCATTCCTGTTAGGGACGAGATGTTGGTAGAAAACTGAAATATTACCATTACAAATTCTTACTCTCTATGATTTTATGACATCAAATACTATGCCATTCTCGATTAAAATAAAAAAAATTATCGTTAATCTTTTTTATCAAAGGAGTTATCGAGCATATTGCGTCTAATTAGCGAATCCCAATTTCCTACTTTTTTGTTGTAGGCTACGCCCCAAAATTGCGGTTTCTACATTTCTGTAGAATAATAACTCATGTTACGCATGAACTATCAAAAATACGCGGTCTTGAATTTGATGAGTGATTGTTTTTTGGTAATATATCAGTGGAATATTTTTTTTAACTATTCAGT
>JAIROD010000216.1 GCA_031257725.1 Planctomycetaceae bacterium
ATTGATAATCAGGCGAGACAAATTAAATTCGTTCGACTTTGATGATTGGCAGATACAGCCGACCTTCGAGAAATTCAAGACGAAGTTTTATTTTTGTTCCAGCCTTGCCTGCAATACACATTCGCAGCTTGGTAACGGAACTGGACATGTGTTTCGATTCGAGGTTTTACATTTGCGGCATGACGATGGTAATAAACTTCATCAGGTGTTTTGCTCCGATATATTTCATAACCTCTTTATAATCGATAGTTTACATCAATTCCTATTCCCGGTGAACAAAGCCGTTTTGAGGAGTGAACGGGGCAGTGAACAGACACTTATATGTTTCCATAAGTCCTTATAGTACAAAGACTTACGTCAAACCAGAAGAAGGTAGGCGACTTTTCGCCGAAGGGCTTTCACCTACAATCGCAACGGTTGGTTTGTTATTCGAGTTGTACGCGGTTTGTTTTTAATTTCCATCTGCAAACAGGGGCAAGTCGGCTATCACCGTATTAGTATTTAGTAAAAATGTTTCGGCGAAACATTGCCTACCTTTTGATTATTGGACTGATGATAAATCATAGGATCGCTACTGAATAGTTACGTTTGATATTCCTACGGATTCAAAAATCCGCAGAGATATTACGAAAAATAAAATAGCATGGTTACAACCCTAATCAGCGGTCAGGATAATTCGTAAATCACAAACATTGGTTCCTGTCGATCCGGTTTTAAGCAATGTTCCCAACGGTTCAAAAAAATGATAAGCGTTGTTGTGTTGGAGAAAGGCGGTTGGATGAAATTTCGGGTCGGTTTTGATTTTTTTCTGAAATTCAGACCAAAAAATCGGATCAATCCACGCACCAGCCGCATCGGTCGGACCATCTTCTCCGTCTGTTCCACCCGAAAGAATGACCATTTGCGGAAAGGCTTCGGGGTTAGTTTCAAGTCTCAACCGTTTCATAAGATAAATCAATGCCGCCAGAACAAGTTGTTGATTACGTCCGCCCTTTCCGCGTTGTTCGGGCGGAACCAATTTAACAACCGGTTCACCGCCGTGAATCAGACAGTCGGAATGTTTCATACTAAGAGCTAATTCCGCCAGATGAACACCAACATCATCGGCAAAACCTTCACTTTTTCGGGAAACATGCATCGTGTAAGAATACCCGCGACGTAGTGCTTCCATCCCCGCCGCGTCCACCGCTGTTGCAAGATTGCCAATGATCAGATTCCGCACGAATCCACGTTGCGAATCAAATTCCGGTTCAGGGCGTGTTGATGATTGTTGTTGCTGAAAATAACGGCAGATATGGAGTAAGGCTTTTTGACGAACAGACTCCGTTTTTTCACCACAACAGTTTGCGGTGGATTTCGGATCGGAGGTAAAAACTTGTTCAACAATAGAAGGAGCGAATTGACGAAGAACTCCTAAAGCGTCGGAAACTGAACTGCGGTTGTCCGCCGTCGGACCGGAAGCGATCACATCCAACGGATCACCCAAAACATCTGAAAGAATCAAACTGATAAGACGTTTACCATGACAAAGTGATTTGAGTTTTCCGCCTTTAATACGACTGAGATGTTTTCGAACCGTGTTTAATTCCTGTATTGTTGCGCCGGATTCACTCAAAAATCGGGTTAATTCAAGTTTTTCCTGAAGTGAGATTTCCGGTGCCGGAGCCGGAAGCAATGCGGAACCGCCGCCGGAAAGCAAATTTAAGCATAAATCGCCGGAATTCAGATTTTTCACCAGATCAAGAATTTTGTCGGTTCCTTCAACAGCAGATTCTGTTGGTTCGTTCACACCCATCGGACGGGCTGGATGAAGAACAATGTTACGAAGCGGTTTTGCGTTGTTTTCAGGAACATTGATCCAGCCTACGATTTCTTTCCGGCCAAACAACGGAGTCAAAATTGATTCAAGCGTTTCCGCCATTGCTCCCGACGCTTTACCACCGCCGATAACAACGATTCGATTAATTTCGTTGAGCGGATATTTTTCGTCACCGATTTGCAAAGCGTTACCGCGAAGCGAAACGGTGTTACGAATCAGGCGGTCAACCTGAACGCCTTCAATTCCGGCGTTCCAGATGGCTAATAAATCTTCACGAAGTTGTTGCGGGGTTCGTGACATTGTAAGGTGATTTCATAAGAAATTTAGTAACTATTCAGTAACGATCCTATTATTTATCATCGAGGGCAATAATCAAGAGGTGGGCAACCGTAGGTGAACGCCTCTTTTAATTTTTATTAGTCCTGCAAGGACATTTCCAATGTAGCCGTGTGTGCGGTGTACTCACCGTACACACGGAAAAATAACAGGATTATCATTTTTACCATTTTGTTCCGTTGGTGTTGCGTTATTCAGATAAAAACATTGATTCCCTATCGTTACAACGCAAAACCAACGGCTAGGTTGGAAACATCCCGCTGGGATGTAAAAAACTGCTCTGAAATATTACCAAAAATTAAAATAGACAGTTACGTTAGGAAGGTGTATTTTCTAACCGTTTATAGTATAATTGAGAGTTGAATGTGGATAGTTAAGAGTATCGTAGCGGAATTATTGACGTGTGAGTAGTAATCCGCTTGCGAACTCTCCACGATCAACTCTCCAACCTCCACTACTTTTCACGATTCTTACGATGACAGGTTATTTCTACTATGATGGCAACGGCGTAAAACAAGGACCGGCGAGTGCTTCGCAGCTTAAATTACTCGCCAAACTTGGAACGATCCTTCCGAATACGGTTATTGAAACGCAGGACGGAAAACGAGTAAGAGCCGAAAAAGTGAAAGGGCTTTCGTTCGGAGTAGTTTCTCCGCCAATTACGAAGGTTTCCAAGTCTCCCCCACGCCCCCAGCAAACAACACCGTCAACAAATTTTACGCCTCCCACTCAAAACGAAACAAACCCGTTTGCGCAATTCGGTCTTCAACCGCTTGAAAATCAAACAACGGTTTTCACGTCTCCCACTCAAAATGAGACTAATCCGTTTGCACAATTCGGCAATCAACCGTTTGAAAATCAAACAATGAACTTTGATTTTTCCGGTGTGAATTTTGAATCGGCAGGTTACACTTTTCCTCAATCAACACCCGCCCCATCTGCACAAACTTCGGCGGGATATCCCGCTCAAACCCGAAATACTTACACAACCGGCAGGCACAGTAATCCGGCAACAATTGCATTTCGGCAACGTGTTCTCATATACACGTTGTGTGTAATGATTGTGTTTGGAATGCTAATAAGAACGGTGACGAAAATGGATTTTGGACCGGCACTAAGTTTTACTCTGGCTGGTATTTATTTTGCGATGATTTTAGTTTGGTCGCCTTTCGTCACGTTTATTATAAGAAAATCGCTTGGCGGGTCCACTTTTGTAAGTATTTTGCTCTGTCCTGTTAGTGTATTGCCGATTGGCAGTTGGGTTTATTGGTGGTCTCTCAGTTGGCGGGCAAGTGATCAATTAAGAAAAGCAGGATATGAAGTTGGATTTTGGGGAGCCGATATGTCACAGTTCGGACACGGTTCGCATGATAGTTTGCCAAAATACTTTATTGCGGGTGGTATTAGCGGTGTTGTTGCCGTGTGGTTTTTTTTCAGTTTGGCTTCATTGTTTCATCATTTGCAAGAACTTGAAGCACAGCAAAAAGCGGAACAACAACAAGTAGCACAACAACAAGCCGAAAACCAGCCGGCGGCTGAACATCAACATCAGAAAGATTTTATGCCTCCTGTTCAACCATTGAGAGATGTTGTCCCCAGACCCTCGATTCCCAGACAGAGCACAATAAATATAAATACTTCGCGAGGAGTAAGAGATCGGTTGCGTCAACAACTCCAAGAAGTTCCCGCCGATATCGGGCAATCCGGCAACGACGAACATTCCAAGAACACAAGAAAAAAAACTCTGGATCATGATTTGCCGTGGATAAAATCGGCGGAAGAAGAGTATTGTAAAAAAACTTTCATTGGGGCATGCCGTTGTGTTGCCGTTCAGGATTTGCCGACACAAGACAGTCCACAAACCGCTATTATTCCAGACAAAATTGTTGCGGATATTCGCGAGGAGAAAAAAAGGTTGGAACAACTCTACGAAAAATCAGGAATTGACAAAAAAGTCAACTATGTGGAGTTATCGAAAGAGTTTGACAAAACACGTTGGAAGGACGAGGTGAAATCTCAGCTTGTGATGATTTCGTTGATGTCGCAACGTCGGCAAAATCCGTCCGGTCATTTGCAACTGCAACCTGAAGTTCGGGTATTCGGCAACAATCCGCCGCTGTCCGGTCGCCCACGCCGCCAACCCGGTGTTCCACACCCCAGTGTTCCGCACCCCAATATTCCACGCCACCCCAGTGTTCCGCCGCCGTCGTTTGGCGGTAACCCAACGCCGGATAGAGGTGTAGCGGAAACATTTGCCAACAATTTGCTCAACGATGACGCAAAAATTATATCATTCATCGAACAGCATATTGAAAATGTCAGTATCAACCGGTGAAAGTCGCGTTGGTTGAGTCTTACTCGGTTCCAACAGGCAATCCCTCATCCACTGTGTGCTGATTCAATAGACCTTTTCCCTACCCCCTTCAACATTCTCTCCAAACCATGAACATTGAACCACCAAGGCGAACAAGTCGCACCAAGACATCGTAACAGACAATCTTTGTGCGCCTTCGTCGCCTTAGTGGTAAAAAAATAAAAATAAAAGTAAAAGTTCCCTTATGTAAGTTTTGTCATTTCAAGTTAGAGAAAAAGTCTA
>JAIROD010000239.1 GCA_031257725.1 Planctomycetaceae bacterium
GAAGAGGTCAAAATCATCAGGAAAAACTTACCGTTAATTGGGAATTGCCACCCAAAATCTGAAATTATCAGGAAAAACTTATGAAATTTGAGTTTTTCGTATTGGAGATTTTGAAGAAATTTGATAATCTTATCTTTATAATTTTTCGAGAGCCGAAAAATGTTTTTCGGTTTTGACTATTCGAATTGAATTGCAGTGGAGGTCATTCAAATGAGTTCGCCGGATAATGATAATAAAGAAATAAAAGTCTATGTTCGCTGGATGGTTCGTCGGGATTTTCCCGAAGTCTTAGCCATTGAACAGGCTTGTTTCGAGTTTCCATGGAAAGAAGAGGATTTTATCCATTGTTTGCAACAACGGAACTGTATCGGTATGGTTGCCGAATATGAAGGACATGTTGTTGGTTTTATGATTTATGAAGTCCCCAAAAATCGGATTCATCTTTTGAATATCGCGACTGCACCGGAATTTCAACGACGCGGAGTTGCCGGACAAATGATCCAGAAACTCGTTAGTAAATTAGTAAACCAACGACGCAGCCGGATTGTTCTGGAAGTCCGCGAAACCAATCTTCCTGCTTTGGTTTTTTTCCGCACTCTCGGTTTTCGGGCAACTGTGGTCATCAAAAATTTCTATGAAGATATGAACGAAGATGCCTACGTCCTACAATACCGCCTGCACAACCAAGACGATTCAAACTTCACCCCCTCAAATCGTATCAGTGTCCGAATCGCCTAAAAATTAGTGAAAAGTCGATAAAGGATCGCAGAGTGTTTCACTACTTAAAACTCTGATGATAAAAATGAATTTTTAGGGATTCCATTTCATGTCAGAAAGAACACCGATCATCCTGATGTCTTTTTACCGTGAATACATTGATTTATTTCGACGGAAAAAGAAAAAAATCGAATTTCGCAAAGTAATATTGCCGGAGAATCTGCGTTATATTCTGGTTTACCAATGCGCAACACTGAAAAAAGTTGTCGGTTATATGACCGTCAAAAAAGTAGTTTCCGGCACTCCCAATGAAATTTGGGTGCAATATCATCATATCAGCGGTGTTTGTCGTGATGTTTACGATGAATATTATAACGGCACAAAAAAAGCGGTTGGGATCATTATTGACGGTTATACGCCGTTTGAAAAACCGGTTGCACTCTCCAATATTGACGAACATCTCCATCCCCCGCAAAGTTTTTGTTATCTTTCAGGAGAAATGTTTGCGAAAGTATTAGAAATTGCAAGGTGAAAACATTAAAGCCCTGCCATGTGGTTATTCACCGATAATTTTAATCATAATCCGTTTTGGGCGGCGACCGTCAAATTCACCGTAAAAGATTTGTTCCCAAGGACCGAAATCGAGTCGTCCTTCAGTCAACGCAACAACAACTTCACGCCCCATAATTTGTCGTTTATGGTGTGCATCGGCGTTGTCTTCACCGGTTTGGTTGTGGGCGTAACGAGTGGGCGACGGATCGAATGGGGCGAGTTGTTCCAGCCAGTTTTTGTAATCCTGATGCAACCCCGGTTCGTCGTCATTGATAAAAACCGACGCTGTAATATGCATTGCGTTGACCAGTACAAGACCTTCCTGAATACCACTCTTAGTTACCGCAACAACGACTTGCGGTGTGATATTGACAAATTCCATTCGTTTGGAAATGTTCAACGTCAAAATTTCACGGTAAGATTTCATGGTATTGCCCTATCGGATGTAATATTCAGGAATTGTCAAGAACGTTATACTTCATACTTCATATCTTATTACTTTATATCTTCATTGTCTTTGGGCGGCAGAAGAAACGGATCAGAAGAAAACGGATCAACTGATCACACTAACTCGGCGACCTCCGCGATCAAACCGGACACTTCCATCCGTCAATGCGAAAAGAGTATAATCATTTCCCATTCCCACCCCTTTACCCGGATGAAATTTTGTACCGACCTGACGGACAATGATGTTACCGGCTTTCACGATTTCACCGCTGAATTTTTTGACCCCGCGCCGCTGACCATTGGAATCCCGACCATTTCGGCTTGAACCTTGACCTTTTTTATGCGCCATAATGACACCTCGTTTGATTGGTTGGTTTGATACTGAATCTACAATTAGTAGAAATTAAAATTCTTTCGACGATCAGCCTTACCTAGTCGCGGTTTTAAATCTACAAATGGTAGAATTTACAATGTTCAAATGGTTTTCCAATCGTTAGATTTTCCAACCATCTTTTAAGAAGCGGAATTTTACAAGAAAATCCATTCGAAGTCAATCTCCCCCGGATAGCCGTATTGAATTTGCGAACTGTTGAGATTGTATTGGTCTCCAATTCTCCACCAGTTTGTTTTGAGAACTTTCCGCTTCATTGTTCGTCCTTCACCCGGTTTACCGGTATTTGTTCCTTCGTCCGACCATTGGTAAGCGTTGGTCAGACCACTGATATAAATTGAAAAACGATGAATTTTGGGGTCAATATCCGTCCAGAGGGCAACTCCCCAACGATTTTGATCTGACGCAATAGGTTTACGTGTGATACTGACGGTTGTTTCGGGGATCGCTTGCATCCCTTCACGTTTCATGATTGCCGGAAGTGCAAGCGGAATAATCTGATCAATATAGGAGACGGCAATTGTTTCCGTTTGAGTTTCCACCCGACCGGTTTCCTGATGATTACCGACAATTGTTTCTTGAACGAGGTTGTCTGTTGCCAGAAGGAATAGCGGGACAAATTGAATTGGTTCATCTTTACCGGGTTGCGGTTCGAATATTCCGGGAGTATTGCGAAGAACAAGTTCGCGATCACGTGTTTGCGGCACGGAAGTACCGGCAACATCGGAAACGGCAACCGTATCATGGGCAATAGGAGTTTCCAGTTTTGTTTCAACAGCGGCACTGATAGAACCGCCGGAATTGGCGTTTTCAAATTCAACTTTTGTTAATTTCCTTTCGCTACTGTCGGTGGTGATGATTCGTTCTTCTGTAATTTTTTCCAATTTCGCCGGACCGACATTTTTAACATTGTACACCAGATACCAGACCGCTTTTTTATCAAAGGAACCTTCTTTGTTTGGAATATCGACATAGATAATCCGCACCGGTTTGAAAGAAAACTGGAGACACCAAATATCACGTTGGTAGCGGATTTCTTTTGCCCAGATTTCCTTGTTAAAACGCACATCATCTGCCAATTCCGGTGGAATATCGGGCAAGGTCGCCAGCACTTCAACCATATCTGCCCGATTATAAGCGGAGGAATAATTGATGTCCGGCGGGATGGTAATAAGTGTTCCCGGTCCCAGTCTGGGTTGAGCGGAAATCTCTTCACCACCCGAAATCTCAACGGTTAACACCAAAAGGGAAAAACAAATAACGGGTACAAGACAGAAGTTTTTCATCATGTTTAACCATTGAAAAATGGGAGATTGCTGAAGACAAAAAATTCACCGATAAAAGAGTATAACATATTCTCTTATCGGTAAAAATATTATGTTGACTTCATTTTTTATTTCAGTCCGTTAGACCTTTTCTCTAATTTGACAGGATAAACATGATTGACATGATTTTATTTGATTTTTATCCTGTCAATCCGGTGAATCCGGTCAAAAAATAGGTTTTTAGAAGTTGCCTTTTATGTTTTTACCACAACGTTCATGGAGTGGTGAGGATGTTGAAGGGGTTAGGAAAAAGGTCTATTATTAGCAAGCGTTTGGCGTTTGGGGGAATATTGCTCGTAACCTACGGAGTTATCGCGTGTTCCATTCGTTTTTTTTGATCGTAACTATTCCGTCCCGCATGGGATGACACTTTAAATTTACCGAACGTTAACGGCGTGGGCTTGCCCCGCGTTGTTCAACTTAACCCTAAAACACGGGGTAAACCCCGTCGTTAACTATTGGGAATCTCTCATCATTCGGAATTTACCGAACGTTAACGGCGTGGGCTTGCCCCGCGTTGTTAGGTTTAACCCCAAAACACGGGGTAACCCCCGTCGTTAACTATTGGGAATCTCTCATTATTCGGAATTTACCGAACGTTAACGGCGTGGGCTTGCCCCGCGTTGTTCAACTTAACCCTAAAACACGGGGTAACCCCCGTCGTTAACTATTAATAGGCAGAAAATAAAAAAATTGAATGATGAGAGATGCCCGATATAATTACAATATAATTACGAAAGAAAAAACTCCCGCCCAATCGTTCCGACAATTCCTGTCGGCAAGCGGGGCAACAACAACTCATTGCAACAATTGGAGATTGCCGATATAATTTTATTGTTTTACGAATTATTAAAAACGTAGGAATTTTTACTGTGTTTTGGCGATTGATTTTAGTTTTTATTCTTCTTCCGGCATTGGACTTATTGGGGCTTTTATTCTGTTCCAATATGTTTGGTCTATTGGGATTTATTTTTACGGTAATCGTGATTATTGGTTCCGGGCTTCTTGGAGCATTTTTAGCGAGGTATCAGGGGTTGCATTGTTGGCTTGAGTTTAATCGGCAATTAGATCGCGGCGAACCTCCCGCGCTTACCGTATTACATGGTATTCTTATTTTTCTGGCGGCAATTTTCCTGATTTTTCCGGGGTTGCTTACAGATTTTTTGGGATTGATATTGCTTATTCCGGCGGTTCGTTCTTTGCTTATTTCCTATATTCGATTACGTTTTGAAAAATACCGCGCCGGAACCAACCAACGCCAACGACCACAACCGCCTAATCCAAACAATGATATTATTGATGTTGAATAATCGTAATTATTCAGTAGATTGGTCATTCGATGGTAGGCAACCTTTCGCCGAAAGGTTGCGTCGGCGATAGCCGACTTACTTGCCCCTGTTTCCCGCCAGCAATCAGTTTCCAAACCAGTCAGAAACACAAATTGCCCAATCGAATCTGATTCACTGTTGCCTATCGGCAACGCAACCTTTCGGCGAAAGGTTGCCTACCT
>JAIROD010000345.1 GCA_031257725.1 Planctomycetaceae bacterium
GTAAATTCTGAATGATGAGAGATTCCCAATCATTAGAGGCAGACTTGATTCTCAGTTTTCGGGTCTTTGTAATGGAAATAGGATCACTTCGCGGATGGCGGTGGTGTCGGTTAACAGCATACAAAGCCGGTCAATGCCCAGTCCCAATCCTCCCGCCGGAGGCATTCCATGTCTCAACGCCCGAATAAAATCACGATCCATCCGTGCCATACTGTCCTCCGTTTTTTGTCCTGCAAGTTGATGGCTGAAAAGTTTTTCCTGTAAATCCGGGTCATTCAGTTCCGTATAAGCGTTGGCAAGTTCCATGCCGTGAACAAACAATTCAAACCGTTCGGCAATCGCCGGATTTTCACGTTTTCGTTTTGTTAATGGACAAATACTTGCCGGATAGTCCATCACAAAGGTTGGTTTGATCAAATGACTCTCGACTTTTTCTTCAAATACAATGTTTTTCACCACATCGGGATGTTTTCCGGTAACATCAAGCGGTGTGCCGTTAACAGTGAGTGATCGGGCATACTCGACAATAGCATCTGAATCAGCCGGATCAACACCGGTGTATTCACGAATTAAATCGTCGTAAGTTTTTCTGGCAAACGGCGGTGTGAAGTCGATTTCAGTCTCATCCCAAGAAATCACCAAATTTTGACCGGTTGCTTTTAAGGCGTTGAAAATGATTTGTTCGGTCAAATCCATCATGGAACGATAATCACCATAAGCCTGATAAACTTCAAGCATTGTAAATTCGGGATTATGCCGTTGATCAATTCCCTCATTCCGGTAAACACGTCCCAGTTCATAAACTCGTTCCATACCGCCGACCAAAAGCCGTTTGAGATGAAGTTCCAGCGCAATCCGAAGCACCAACGTTATATCAAGAGCATTGTGATGTGTGGTAAATGGTCGGGCGGCGGCACCTCCGGCAATCGTATGCAATGTCGGACCTTCGACTTCCACAAAACCGTTATCAGATAACGTGTTACGTACTGAATGAACAATTTTCACACGGCGAAGTATCCGCTCCAACACGCCTTCCGTATGCACCAAATCCATGTACCGCATTCGGCTTCGCAAGTCGGGATCGGTCAGACCATGAAATTTAGCGGGCGGAGTTTCCAATGATTTGGACAAAAAATGTAAATCGCTTGCCGCAATCGACAATTCACCGGTTCGTGTACGCATCAATTCACCGTCCACTCCGATAATATCGCCAAGATCGAAACATTGGGCAAGTTCCCAATTCTTTTCACCAACTTGATTCGCGCCGATCAAAACCTGAATTTTTCCCGACCAATCCCATAAGTCGAGAAAAATCAATTTCCCTTTTTTTCGTTGCAAAATAATTCGTCCGGCAGCCCGAATTTTGGGACCGGTTGTGTGTTGTGTTGTTTCGTCAATAACAATTTGATCTTCCATTGCTCTGATTTTACCGATGGAAAGATGATGGTCGAAACGTTGTCCCCACGGATCAAAGCCGAGTTCCTCGATTTTCCGTAATTTTTCCCGCCGTGCCGCTTCCAGCACCACACCGGTTCCGGTTTGTTCTTCTTTGGTCATAATTTTTAGTTGGCTGATGAATTGTATCGATTGGTAAATTAGTTTATTGTTACCAGAATCATTAATAGCCCCAATATTATAATCTTTCCATTTAACCGGTCAAGGCAATCAGTTTTCTACCAACATCTTGTCGGGAGCGTTTGTTCACGGCATGGTTTATCCCACGATTGTTCACGGCATGGTTTACTCAGCGTTTGTTCACGGCATGGTTTACCACGCGATTGTTCACGGCATGGTTTACCCCGTGATTGTTAACGGTGGGGGTTACCCCGTGTTGGTGTCATGACCGAGTAAGTCATGCAGGTAACAATCGTGAATAATCGCAGGTTGCGAAAATAAAGATTCCGTCCCGTTAGGGACGAAATATTGGTAGAAAAAATGGTCAACCCAAAACACGCGTCCCGTAGGGACGAAATGTTGGTAGAAAAAACGCCAAATATAAATTTCACCAACATTGCGTCCCTACGGGACGCGAATCATTTTTGTTATGCCGTTTGCTACCAATATGTCGTCCCTAGCGGGACGGAATTTTTGTTCGATCATTCACGACTGGTTTTACCCCGTGTTTTAGGGTTAAGTCGAACAACGCGGGGCAAGCCCACGCCGTTAACGTTCGGTAAAGTCTGAATGATGAGAGATTCCCAAATAAAAACAATCTGCGATAATCTGCGTAAATCTGTGGATGATTCTTTTTGTTTTTATTTTATCCACAGATTTACACAGATTGTCGCAGATGGGTGCGTTTGTTGGTTAGATCGTTAACGGCGGGGTTTACCCCGCGTTGGTGTCAAGACAGAGTAAGTCATGCCGGTAACAATCGCGAATAATTGCAGGTTGCGAAAATAAAGATTCCGTCCCGCTAGGGACGAAATATTGGTAGAAAAAATGGTCAACCCAAAACACGCGTCCCGTAGGGACGATATGTTGGTAGAAAAAACGCCAAATATCAATTTTACCAACATTGCGTCCCTACGGGACGCGAATCATTTTTGTTATGCCGTTTGCTACCAATATGTCGTCCCTAGCGGGACGGAATTTTTGTTCGATCATTCACGACTGGTTTTACCCCATGTTTTAGGGTTAAGTCGAACAACGCGGGGCAAGCCCACGCCGTTAACTTTCGGTAAAGTCTGAATTATTAGAAATTCCCCCATTGGTAATATTTCAGTGGATTTTTTCTCATGTTAAAAAACGAATTTTTAGCAAAATAGGTAAAATTTTAGGAAATTAACATTTTTTTGGATTATTCCGAAAGAAACGAATGTTCCGTGCCGATGATAAACGTTAAGACGTTTTTTCACGTTAAAATTTACCGGAATTACCCGGTTTCCGCTTGATTTGTCAATGACAACACTGGAAAAATGAGAAAATCAGTTGGCTTTTACAAAAGGTTCAAAATCGAGTTGGCGTTAGCGATGATGATTTTGGCAATGCTTGGAGTATCCATTTCGGCTTCGAGTTTGTATGCTGAAGAGTGGGGACCGTATCTGGGACCGGTTTTTCCGACAGATGTTGACGAGGAAGAAATGATTGACGAGGACTATGCGCCTGATTCGATGGTACGTAGCAGCGGTAAAAGTAAAAGTCGTCAACTTCCGCTTCCGGCGAAAAAGCGGTCTATTCGGACGGTGAGCCAACACGCCGATTTTGATGATATGCTCAACTCGGGAACAACAATTATTCCGCAACAATTACTAAATGAAGAACCTGTTTCGGAAACGCATCCGGTTGTTCCGAAAACCCGAACAAAAAAGTCGCCTCTGCCCGATGAATCTCCGGCTTTTGCGCCTTTCGTTACCAATAATAATGAAACACTTAATGAAGGCGAATGGATTGTTAATGATTCTGATATTCAGAACTGGACGGCGTTACCGAATACTTATGGCGGCGTGTACAACAGTTATGCTCCGGCATTGGAAAGCGGTTACGCCGGAATGATGATGGTAAAACCGTTTGGAACAGGGCTACTTGATAACGTAACTTTTTTTGGCGGAACAACCGGTTTCAAAAGCGAACCGAACGCTGATTCCAGCGGCAATTTCGGATTTACCGAAGGAATTAACTGGTCAGGTCCGGTAACGCCATTGCAAACAATTTCAGGACAAGCGGGATTTCGGGCTGTTCAGAGTAATATTAACGGAAACAGCAATACAAACCGTAACGGACGAAATCAATATTTTGTTACGGCTGGTCTTTTTAAGCGTGATCTTTCATTCCCGATTCAGGGCGGAGTGGTTTTAGATTGGTATCGGGATGATTTTTACGGCAAGGTTCAGTCGCAGCAAATTCGTTATGAAATTTCCGCGAGGACATTCAGTAACACCGAATACGGACTTCTTGGCGGTTTTGGTGTTTCGGAAAAAGGAAACTCCTACTTGGACGTTTGGCAAAACGCCGCCGCCGGGACTTCGTATTCGTTTGCGTTACGATCTCAGCAATATTATCTTTTATTTATTCGCAAACATTTTTCATCCGGCGGACTTGGTGAATTTCGTTGCGGTTTGACGGACAACGGAGACACAATTTTAGCGGGATTGGGCGAGTTTCCGCTGAGTGACCGTTTTTCGCTCAATGGCAGTTTTTCGGCGATGATTCCGGAAAGCGGACATGGACATGGCGGATGGCAACGTGAAAACTGGGAGATTTCTGTTGGGATTATTTTCTATTTTCGCGGCGGAGCCTGCTCAAAACCTGCCAATGCCCATCGCCCCATGTTTGATGTCGGCGGAAACGGATCATTCTTTAACCGGATTGTACGAAAATAAAAAGATCGCCGATTATGTTCCCTAATCTCCCTTAATTGAGGAGCGTATCTGTGGATAAAATAAAAATAAACCGTTACTCGCAGACTCTCAAAGAGTCGTCCACAGATTAACGCAGATTTTCACAGATTGTTTTTATTTGTAGTTTGTGATTTATGATTTGTGTTGCACGCGGAAGACTATCCTCAAAATAATCTGCGACAATCTGTGTAAATCTGTGGATAAAATAAAAATAGGCAATTCCCAAACGCTCCCATTACGTCAAAGTATTGTGCCGTTACGCTGCTCTCTTGTCCGGTCAACAGATTTTGTTAAAATCATTCGGTATTGATTGGGGACTGTGCCAATAAAAAACAAATAAGTTTAACAAAACAGAATTATTGTGTATTTTGAAATACTTGTAGAAGATGCTTCCGGTAAAATGTTGTTGGAACATCTCGTTCCCAAAATATTAGGACCTAAGGGCAAACCGAATAAATATCGAATTGTCAATATTCAGGAACTAAAATATCGCGTTATGGCTAAAATGCCGCGCCGTCTCGCAAAAACATTGCCATGGGATACGATTTTGTTTCAAACATTAACAATTCAATTGAAAGCGTATGGGAAATCGTTACCGCATAAAAATGGAGTTGTTATCGTGGTGGTCGATCTTGACCGCCGTAATTTCAAAACATTTTCTGAACAGTTAGAGTCTCTTTTTTCCCAATGTAATCCGGTTCCGTCCGGCGGTGTACGATTAGCCGTCGAAGAAGGTGAAGCATGGCTGCTTGGCGATCTCAACGCTGTTCGCCGTGCCTATCCGTTTGCGAATGAATTCGTTTTGAAAAATTACAAACAGGATTCAATTTGCGGAACATGGGAATGGTTGGCGGATGCGATTTTTCATGGAGGTTCGGAACGCTTGACCCAAATCGGTTATCCCAAAATCGGACGGGAAAAATGTCAATGGGCTGATAACATCGGTCAATACATGACCGTCGAAAATAACCAATCTCCCAGTTTTCAGGCATTCCATAATTTATTGAAACAACTCATAACCCATGACGAACAATAATACCAATCAATTGGTTTCCTGAACTTTTGCAGATTTTCACTTACAGTGATTCTTGCTCTTTGGCAACATGTTTGTTAAACGATTCCGTGTCAAGCCGTTTCATGTTGAGTAGTTTTAGTTCGGGAATTGATTTAATAACGTTATCAAGTCCCTCCGCATTATTGGTACAAATTCCTCCGATAAGTTTTCCGTTTGCTGCCCATGTTCGGAAATATCCGGTAATAATTCCTGTTTTTTGTAACGGAGCGTTCAATTTGTCCAGCAACTCTTGCGGTGTTTGCGGTTTAAAATCACCAACCGGTTCAAAAATACAAAGATGCGTGTGTTTTACGTCGTCCGGCGTTGTCCAACCGGTTTGCTGAACTTTTTGAATATTTTCGCTTGGCAGAGATTCCCGCTTTTCGGAAACGTTATTATCGGACAGTTTACCGGTTTCTTGCAACGATTTGCATTTTTTCACAAACATATTGATCGCGGTATCAATGGAATCCACACGATCATTACCGACATTGAACCATTTACCGTCTTTCTTTTCGCACCAGCGGACATCATAAGGATTCCGTACGTTTTCACCGTTAAGGAAGGCAATCACCAAAGCGAAAGAATCCTTGAAAAGATAAACCTGTTTGATTTCCGCTGTTTTCAGAACTTGCGCAAAATCATCCGGCATATTGACCATATTGTTAATTTCACGTTCAGGAATAGCGGTTTTGGCAAGATTGAAGTCTTCTTGAAGTTTTTTAATTGTTGTTTTGTCTTTACTTGCCATCACGTTATTTATTGTTGCGTAAAGCGATTCCGGTGTGGTCAAATTGTTGTCGGAAAATTCGTCAACTCGTTTGCCAACCGTGTAAAACCGGAGTGATTTCATTTTGTCCAATCCGTCCTGTAACCATTTGCGGTTTTCTTCCCATTCGTTTTCCTGATTCTGTTTTATTTGTAGTAACTTCCGGAATTTTTGTGACGCTTCCGCAACAGAATTAAATCGGTCATTTCCCGCGTTAAACCATTTTCCGTCAATTTTTTCAAAATGCCGGACATCATACGGAGATTTGACATTTTCCCCTTCCAGTTTGGCAATCACCATTGCCTGATTTTCATAAATCCGAACTTCTAAAACTTGTGCGGAAAGAAGAATGTTACTCCAATCTTCCGGCGGATTTTTTAGGGATTTATTCTTTTGAGTTGCCGCTCTCAAAGAAGGAATCGCTATTTTGCTCAGAGCGTCGCCTAAATTCGGATTGGGATTACAGTAGGTTCGCGAGTAAGTTACGTAAGCATTTTCCGGCGTGGAAAGATCGGAAAAATTTGCATCGCCGGAAAATTCCGCAACATTTTTATTGACTTGATACGATTTAATCTTAGCCGGATCAAACGGTAACAAATTCTCCTCCGTTTTCCGTTCCTGACAAAACGCAAGCGTTATTGTCAACAGCATCGAGATTGTCAAAACGGCGAACTTCCAGAGAAAACGTCCCGTAACAGATTGACTGACATTTTGTTCCGAAAAATCAAGAATGGTGTTAATACGTTTCATAATTCTATCCTTTCGTGAAAGAAATTGAAAAACAGGTTGTTGATATTTTTCTACGGCAACAAGCCGAAGTAACGTTGCAGTATATTGATCCGGCGAAATATTGTCAACGGTATGATATTGGTTGTTTTGGGGGGACGATTAGGGGTATCGTGTGTTCCATAACGACACTCTTCAGAGCAGCCTTCAAAGCTGTCTGCAGAGCCGCAACCGGAAGGTTGCGAAAAAACAAGCCGTTGACAGTCTAATTTCACATTTCAGTGAAAATGATTTTGAAATCAATTCTCAATACGGATTTTATAACGTTGAATTTCCTCATCGCTCAAATCATTTGTATCGACTAAACGGTAATGTTTTTCGTTAATCATGGAAATTCCTTTATCTGTTTGTTCAAATGAGAATAATGCGATTAATTCTTTTTCGATAAATTGAGCCGCTATCGGAATACAAACGAGTGCAGAAAAATTTTCTTTGCAAAGAGCAAAATCTTGTTCCATTTGTACAATTCCCAGTTGATCATTGCCGCCTTTTGCCTGAACCGGAATAATATAATGAGTACCGCGTTTGTCAAGACCTACGTACAATTCATCCGTCTCAACCTGTCCCACATCAACTATAGACGTCCGTAAATGATTTTGCAACGAATAACACGTAATACCGGTAAATATATCGATCAAACGGTTGTATCTCAATTGTGCCAACAACGCTTGCTCATCGCCTTGAATGTAACGTTTAATAATTCCCGGCGTGGCGTCTGGGATTTTAGTTTCGGTAAGGTGTGGATTGGGAATGATTCGTGCATTGGGGGCAAGAGAAAATTGATATTTTCCTTTACCGATAAGACGAATAACCCATTCCATCCCCGACGGAGCAAGTTTAACAATTGAAGCAGGAAGATTGGTACGAAAACGGAAAGAATAAATAACATCACCGATATTTTTAGGTAACTCAATTTCCAACCTTGCAGCAGTAGCAAGAAATTCTTCCCGTAAAAATGATACTTCACTCGCTCCATTTTTGTAATTTTTGAAAAATATCTCTTCGATAAGTTTTTCATATCGATTGAGTTTTTTCTGTAATTGGTTTTCTTTTTTCCTCATAACAATTTATCCGTTCCATTGTAGAACGACAACTTCTTCGTTCATATTCATTTTTGTTGCAGTTGCAAACCGTGTCCGAAAGGGATCAATTGCGATGAGTTTATAGCCAAGTTGAACGGCAATATCCGCAAGAATTTTCCCCGTTGGAATATACACCTGTAAAAACGACGCCTGATCGCCAACCACATAACCTAGCATAGCCCCTTTTTTCAAAAATGGTTTCAACGACTGCAAATGACAAGTCATTCCGCCAAAATATTGGAGAACAACTTTATGGTACATTTTTTCAAAACCGGATGTTTTGCCCATTGCAATTCGTTTGGTTTCTATTGTTTCGGCAATTTTTTTAACTTCGGAATAAGAGTCAATAAAATGGTCGTCGTTATCATTTTTATAAATATTACGGGAATTGGAACGAATAAGCCCTTGTTTCATTTGGCGTAACTCCAATTTATTGCGTAAAAAGCCAAGTAGGACCGACTCCAGCCGCGTGGTTCGTGTGTAATCTTTTTCGTTCGGATAAGGCGGCGACGTAAACACAGCGGTAATCGAATGAGGTTCATAATTTTGAAGACAATCCCCAAGATAACGCGAATCACCCCATATCACCTCGGTGCGGAGTTTCTTTTTTTGTATCGTTTTATCGCGTATCGGTATTTCTCTCAAATCACGGACAAACATGTCAATTGTTGTTAGCCAATCTGTAACAACATCCGAATCCTGCTTTTTTTCACGTGTTACTCCGACTTCGGGACCGAAATGTAAATTGCTTGAATACCGTACCGTTGATGTCGCAAGAGCAAGCCGCTGATGTCCGGTAAATTGTGTTTGTGTTGCATCAATCAATTCCAATAAAATCAATGTCTTATGCAGCGGCATCGGCGAAATGGAATTTTCCAGTAACAATTCCATTTGTTCATCAGACAGTGTTTGTATTTTTTTACAGGAACGAATTTTCTTCTCTGCGAGCATTGCAATCTTTTTTGATTCGGCAATAAATTGATCGGGATCAATTGTCCAATGACATTTTATTGTTGCGGCAAAGTGTGTCATCTTATTGGCTTCGACTCCGATACTTTGCAAACAGAATTTTTTTGCTTCAACAAGTGTTGTTCCTGTTCCGCAGAACGGGTCGAGCAAGACATCTCCGTCGCGTAGTTGAAATTTTTCAATATATTCCTGAACCAAATGCGGCGGAAACGAAAGAACAAAACGATACCATTGATGAAACGCACGGTCTTGAGCGAACAGCTTATTGGCATCGCTGTTGTGATAACGCCTTTTCTTTTGTCGATGTTCGGGAACGAAAGGAAAATAAGCCTGTTTTAATAACGTTACTTCTTTCATAATGTGAATATCTCCACAGGTAAGCGCACCGATTGGGGGGGAATGTCAAAGGTTAAAATTCCACTGATATATTACGATTATTCGCTTTTGGGGAGATTCATTCTTTAGAAAAATGCCATAACATGTATTTTGAAATGTCCCCCATATTACGGTAAGGAATTCTGCTCAGAAGCAAAAACATTGATAAATTGTACAAACGCACTCCGATTACGCAAGAGGGGAAAAGGGAAACAGAATCAATAATCGACAACGACATTCATGGTAACATTTTCTCCATAAAGCAGCATCAATTCTCTTTCAAACTCTGAATAGTGAAAAAATTATTTTCCCCCAAAAAATCTTTTAAGATTAAAGGTTTTACTTGTTGGCAGGTTAAATTTTCTGTGTAAAATCAATAACTGGGCATCTCTAATAATTCAATTTTTTATTTTCAACGAATTAGTCAACGATGGGTGGTATCCCGTGTTTGGGGGCTAAGCCTAACAACGCGGGGCAAGCCCACACCGTTTTCGGTAAATTCCGAATTATTAGAGATTCCCAATTGTAGAGTTTATTTGATTTGACAAATATTGTTGTAATTTTTTGTCTATCAATTTCAAAAAAATTAGTAAAGAAAGGAAAAATTTCATGTCAAATGCTTATCAACGATTTGAACATGCATCGCAAAGCTATGAGGAAATTTGTATTCTTGGAGCAACGGCGGAATTGGATTTATTAACGCCTTTGACGCAATCGGCGATGTCGGCGGCGGAACTGACGAAATTGCGGGCAACCGATTTGCGGGCAACCGTGATGGTTCTCGACGCGCTGACTTCGCTCGGATTTCTTGAAAAATCCGCCGACACGCAACCGCTTTACCGCGTTGCCGCAGAATATCGGGAATTACTTGACATCAATCATCCGAATACGTTTGTGCCGATGTTGCGTCACCGCTTGAATTGCATTCGGCAATGGGTGGAAATGTCGCGGACAATCAAGTCGGGCAAACCAATGGATCGTGTTGTCAGTCCGCTTGGCGCGGAAGAAGATTATCGCTCATTCGTGTTGGCGATGAATTCCGTCGGAATTGCATTTGCCGCAAAAGTTGTTGATAATCTTGAAAAAATCGGACTTCTTCAATTCAAACATTTACTCGATGTCGGCGGTGCATCGGGAACTTATACGTTGGCTATGTTGGAACGTAATCCGTCGGCGCAGGCGACAATTTTTGATCGTCCGGCAGCGATTGAAGAGGCAAAAAAACGATTTGCCGGAACTCGTTTCGCATCGCAACTTCATTATGCAAGCGGCGATTTCGATTATGACGAACTTCCGGCGGGAACGGATTTTGCGTGGGTCAGCGCGATTATTCATCAATTCGGGCGTGAAACATCGCAGTCGCTTTATCGAAAAATTTACCGAGCACTCGACGCGGGCGGAACGATTGCCGTTCGCGATCACATCTTGGACGCGACCCGCACAAAACCGACAAGCGGACTACTTTTCGCAATCAATATGCTGACCGCAACACAAACCGGTATGTGTTATACGTTTGACGAAGTCAAAGAAGACCTCGAAACTGCCGGCTTTTCCAATGTCTGCTTTGCCGTACCCACCGACGATATGGGATCAATCGTTACAGCGAAAAAATAAAAAATATCTGTAATATATCAGTGGAATTTTTCGGAGATTGAAGTTTATTTTTTACCACCCCTGCCCCTCCGAAGGAGGGGAATCATTCCACTCCTTCGGAGGGGCTAGGGGTGGTCATTCGGAGTAAACGACTGAATAGTTAAAAAAAAATATTTCACTGATATATTACGATACATTTTATTTTTCACCGCAGCGTACACAAAGAACACAGAGATGGAGCAATTCTATAATTCAATCGAAAGGTCAAAATTA
>JAIROD010000410.1 GCA_031257725.1 Planctomycetaceae bacterium
TTTTGTTGTAACAGGATTGATTATTTTAATCGTCAACATGGCTTGCCCAATCGTGTTTAAACCGATTGCGGTGTTGTGGTTTGGGTTGGCGGAAATATTGGGAATCGTTGTGTCGCGAATTGTGTTGACATTGGTGTTTGTGTTGTTAGTTGTTCCGGTCGGACTTTTACGGCATTATGCCGGTTCGGATCCAATGCGATTGAAAGAATGGAAACAATCCCCAATTCCTCCTGAATGTCAAAATAGAGAGGGGGATGCAAGATGGGGAGACTCCGTTTTTGTTGAACGGAACCATCTCTATATCAGTCAAGATATGGTCAACCCTTATTAAAAAACTTATTAAAATATTTATTACAATAACTTACATGGAGGAAAATATGTCCTTTTTACGTGATTTATACGGATTTTTTATGACACGGAAAAAATTCTGGTTAACACCAATTATCCTTGTGTTGTTGTTACTTGGTCTATTAATCATTTTTGGATCAGGTTCAGCGTTAGCTCCTTTTGTGTACACACTGTTTTAAATGATACGCATGTGTTCGAAATTGAAAGGACAAACCAATGACCTACATACTTGGTATTTCCGCGTATTATCATGACAGTGCTGCTGTGATTATTGACAATGGTCATATTGTTGCGGCGGCTCAGGAGGAACGGTTCACGCGAATTAAACAGGATTGCCGTTTTCCAACCAACGCGGTGAGTTATGTTTTGGAAGAAGCGGGAATTGATCTCGACCAAGTTGATCAGATCGCTTTCTATGACAAACCGTATCTGAAATTTGAACGTCTTTTAGAAACTTATCACGCAATGATTCCTAAAGGACTCGTTAGTTTTTGGTCTGCAATTCCGATCTGGATTCGTGAAAAACTTTTTATGCGTCAGGAATTGAACAGATCATTGAATCATTTTGGCACAAAAATTCCGCCGCTTTATTTTCCCGAACATCACCTTTCACATGCGGCATCGGCGTTTTACCCGTCACCATTCGACGAAGCCGCAATTCTGACTATTGACGGAGTCGGCGAATGGGCAACTACATCATTATCGCACGGAAAAGGACGTGATATAATAGTTCTTCGTGAGTTACATTTTCCACACTCACTCGGATTATTGTACGCGACGTTCACCGCGTATTGCGGTTTCCGTGTGAATAGCGGCGAATATAAACTCATGGGTCTGGCTCCCTACGGACGCAAAGGAAGTGAACGTGTCCGGCGTTGGAAAGAATTGATTTATGAACATTTAATCGATCTTCGTTCCGACGGTTCAATGTTAATGAATCAAAAATATTTTGAATACGCAACCGGTTTGCAAATGTACAACCAAAAATGTTGGAAACAATTGTTCGGAATCCCGCCTCGAAAACCTGAAACGGAAATCGATCAGGAATACATGGATATGGCACTCGCCATTCAGGAAGTTACCGAAGAGATTGTTTTGCGTCTTGCCAAAACGGTAATAGAGTTAACTGGTTGCCATAATCTTGTCATGGCTGGCGGTGTTGCGTTAAATTGTTCTGTCAACGGTTTTCTTTTAAAACAAAAAATATTCGACAACCTCTGGATTCAACCAGCCGCCGGTGATGCTGGCGGCGCACTCGGTGCAGCTCTTGCAATACATCACATCGTCAACGGAAATGAACGAAATATCGTTGCGGGTAAAGATCAAATGCAAGGTGCGTATTGGGGACCAAAATTTGATTCAGACGACATTATACGAATGACAAAGCGTTACAATGCTGTTTATTGTACCTATAACAATCATGATGAGTTGTGTAATGTCGTTTCAGATTTGATTGCGGATGGAAATGTTGTCGGCTGGTTTCAGGGACGGATGGAATTTGGTCCGCGTGCACTTGGCAATCGCAGTATTTTGGGCGATCCGCGTAATCCCGATATGCAGAAGCGGCTCAATTTGAAAATCAAATACCGCGAAGGATTTCGACCTTTTGCGCCGTCGGTTTTGGAATCTGAAATCAAAAATTATTTTGATATTGATACTATTTCGCCTTATATGTTACTTGTTGCGTCTGTTACAAATCAATTGTTGAATTCGTTACCGGAAAAGTATGAGGAACTTCCGCTTTATGAACGCCTTTATTTTCAACGTTCAAAATTACCGGCGATAACGCATGTCGATTACTCCGCCCGAATCCAAAGCGTCAACGAATCGACAAATCCGAAATATGCGCAACTTCTTTCTGCGTTTCAAAAACGTCATGGTTGTCCGGTCTTAGTCAACACCAGTTTTAACGTGCGCGGTGAACCAATTGTCTGTACACCCGATGACGCTTATCGATGTTTTATGCGAACGGAAATGGATTACCTTGTTGTCGAAAATTTTCTGTTCAACAAAAAAGAACAACAAACTTTCAAAGAGAAAATAAACCGGAAAGAAACATTCACCTTAGACTAAAAATGATTTTTATTTCTCAAGTTCTTTACACAGACTGCTGAAAGGAATGATTCAAAATTTCGCCAGAGTCTCTTGAACACACCGACATTTTCTACTATGATAATTTTCCTAAGATGATAATTATGTCCGGTTCAAGAATGACCAGTTGTACTTCAAAATCATCAGTCACCAAACCTAAAACACAATATTGAAACGAAATCCATAAGTACCTCGAAACGGGATTTTCGATACAATTTTGCGTCGAAATACTTTATAACCCCTTTATAATCAATAGTTTACATCAATTCCTGTTCCTGGGGAACACCGACGTTTTGAGGAGTGAACCCGGCAGTGAACAGCCACTTATATGTTTCCGTAAGTCCTTATAGTACAAAGACTTACGTCAAACCTAAAAGAGGTAGGCAACCGCTCGCCGAGCGGTTGCGTCGGCGATAGCCGACTTACCCCTGTTTCCCGCCGGCAATCGGTTTCCAAATCGGTTGGAAACACCAATTGCCCAATCGAATCTGATTCACTGTTGCCTAGCGGCAACGCTTTCGGCGAAAGGTTGCCTACCATCGAATGACCAATCTACTGAATAATTACTTTTTATTTTTAGAGATTTTCATCAGGCGATTCGTTTTTCAGACTGATTTAGTTTATTGTACAAGGTTTTCAGACTGATACCAAGTTCTTCTGCTGCTTTGGCTTTGTTTCCTTCGTGTCGGGTTAGAGCGGCGAAAATCGCCTTCATCTCAAGATCACGAAGAGTTGTTGTTGCTGCTACCGTTGTTGCCGCCGCTGTTGTTATTGTTGTTGCTGTTGTTATCGTTTCCGGCGCAGGATCAGAGGATATTAACTCCGCTGTCGGACTAGTAAAAGAATTAGGCGATAAAGACCAATTTTGGACGTTTTTATTGACCACCGGACGGTTCGGTTTTTTTTCCGTAATACGTTCCAAAACCGGTATTTCCGATTCCGTTTTATCTTTTTTCTGTTTCAGCATCGGAGGAAGATGTTCCACACTGATCGGAAAACCATCCGAAAGAATCAGCGCATGTTCAATCGTATTGGCGAGTTGCCGGACATTGCCGGGCCAATCGTAGTGTAAGAGCAAATGATATGCTTCCTTTGTGAAGAGTTCTTCGGCGGAACGGTTGCTAAGATCGGGCTGAAAACGTTGAGCAAGAGCCGCAATCAAATACGGAATATCCTCTTTGCGTTCTTTGAGTGAAGGGAGATGAATTTCAAAAGTGTTAATCCGAAACCAGAGGTCTTCCCGAAATTCTCCCGAATAGACCATTGTTTCCAAATGCCGGAGCGTTGCGCAGACAACACGGACATTGCAAACCGTTGCGGAATTTTCCCCGATTTTCCGTACCTCGCCGCTTTCAAGAAACCGCAGCAGTTTTGCCTGAACACCCTTAGGCAATTCCCCGATTTCATCCAGAAACAACGTACCGCCGTTGGCGACTTCGAATAAACCGGTTCGGTTTGCGTCTGCACCGGTGAAACTTCCTTTCCGGTGACCGAATAACTCGCTTTCGATCAATGTTTCCGGTAATGCACCGCAGTTGACGGCGACAAATGGTTTATCGAATCGCGGACTTTTATCATGGACAGCCCGTGCAACAAGTTCCTTACCGGTTCCTGTTTCACCAAGAATCACCACCGTTGAATCGGTCGGTGCAATCCGGTCTATCATTCGGTAAACCTGTTGCATGGCTTCGGAATAACCGACAAGTTTGTTGTTATTTTCGGTGTGCCGCAGTTGGTTCATCATGGTCAAATAACGTTTATTAAGTTCGCGTTTTTCGGCGATGGCGTTCAGAATTTTTTCGAGATCGGCGATGGTGTAGGGTTTGGTGAGAAATTCGACAATTCCTTGATGAACCGCTTGTTGAGCAGATTCGAGCGTTCCTTTTCCGGTTAGGATAATCACATCGGCATCGCTGCCGAGTTCTTTTGCCTGCTCCAAAACGGTCAATCCGTTCGCGCCCGGCATATCCAGATCAAGCAACAAAACATCATACGATTCTTTACGAATCGCCGCCAACGCCTCCGTTCCATTCCGGCACGGTGTGACGACATGATTAAGATGAAGCAATTCGTCGGTCAAGACTTCACGAATATTCTTCTCATCGTCGGCAAATAATATTTTCATTTTACTAACAAACTTCGTCGTTTCCTTATTTTGCCAAGTCTAACATACAAAATGTCATAGAACATTTAGTTATAATAAGAATTTCGTTTGAAGTTGACAAGATGAATCTGAGAAATTTTCCTAGCGTTCAGAGGGTGGTTGTTAACATGGATAAAAATTTTAGGTCAATTATTAGCAGGTAGGCAACCTTTCGCCCTGAAAGGGCAACACAAGTAATGGTCTGAACTATGATTTTAATGATTGAATGAGGACTATGATTAAGAAAATCATAGTCAATCACAAAATCAAATAAATCACAGTTCAAGACCCTATTGCCCTTACAGGGCGTTGATTTCTTGGGCAATCGAACCCGCCACGATGCGGCGGGCTGGTATGTATTGCCCTTTCAGGGCGAAGGATTGATCGGCAACCGTCGCGCCTACCTTGTAATTTCTCATAAGTAAACAAATTGACAGAGAAATTCCACTGAGATATTACCGGAATTATTTGTCCCAACTTGTCCCTAATATCCCTATCGTCCTTATAAAAAGAGACATTAGGGATAAAAGGAACATTAGGGACAACTATCAAATATCTCCTATTTGTTTTTGCAAAAGATATTTTTAGTTTTAGAGGTTCTCTCCGACAACAAATCAATCTTATTGGTGATTATGTTCACAAGGTTGTGGATTTTCGACGCCATAACCAAATTCGGGACATCCATATCCATATCCATATTCATATCCGTAATGGTTGTTATGGAATCTTGAGAACAACCGTGTTAAGAGATTCCGCAGGGGTGTGGGTCGGTATCCGGCATAACCGTAACCACAGGGATCGGCACACTGACTGACAAACGGTTCCGCTTGACATGGCGGTTGAATCGGCGCACCGCACAGTTTACGCGGTACCGGTGAACAAACCGGAGGTTGCGGCACACAGGGCGATGGCGGACAAGGGTTGCACGGATTGGCAACACATGGCGTACAGGCACGACGAACAAACGGACGGAATGGACACGGATGGGACGGGTACGGAACCGGAACACATCCCGATACTCCTTCAACAGCAACAGTTTCCGCTTCATTCTGAACAACACCAACTTCATTGGTTGCCGAAGAGGTTGAAGCCGCTTCTTGCGCAACATTCACACTGTTCATAATAAGCGTCAAGGAAACAACGATTGCCAGAGCCAAAAACTTTTTCATCTGTAATTTTCTCCTTCTAAAATTGTGGAACTGCTGACTTCGGAAACCACTTCACTCGATTACTCACAATCGTTAAGAAATTTGGTTTCGACCAAATGTTTCCGAATTCAAGGGTAATAGTTGAGCAAATCATTTAATTTCATTGAATCTCATTTGATTTCATTGAATTAATAGAAATGCTTTATGATAAAATAGAACACAAAATCGAAAAAGACAAAATTTTATTTGGAATATTCTCATTTTTTTGCTTATTTTTCTGCTCTCCTTGTAGATTTTAACGGCAAGACACTCTTCTTGCACTCAAAACACGTTCACATCTTGTCAAATCTGATAAAACCAATACAATCGTAATTCGTAAAGTGGAGGTTGCGGATTTCACCAATTCATAACCTTCAACATTATTGTTTATTTTGTTTATTTCAGGATTTTTTAACTGTTTAGCCGTGCTTGGTACAAGGAATTACCAATATGGAATCAATTTTGGAGTTGACGGAAACGGATTTTGACCGGAATGTTTTGAAATCGACTATTCCCGTTTTGGTTGATTTTTGGTCTCCGTCTTGTGGTCCCTGTCGAATGCTTGCCCCTGTTTTGGAAGAACTTGCCAAAGACAATGTCGGCGATGTCAAAATCGCTAAGGTGAATATCGCGCAATTTCCCCAAATCGGTGCAAGATTCGGTGTTGAAATGCTCCCGACACTTCTTTTCTTCAACAAAGGAAATGTTGTTGAACGAATGGTCGGTGCCCAACCGAAAAATAAATTACAAAACGCTTTAGATGAAATTGAGTAAAAAATGAAATCAATCAGCACAAAATCAGCACCCGCTGCCATCGGTCCTTATTCACAAGGAATGATCAGTCAGGGTTTTTTGTTCACTTCCGGTCAAATTCCCTTAGTTCCTGAAACGATGGCAATGGTTGAAGGTTCCATTGAAGAACAAACTCAACAGGTTCTCCACAATCTTGATGCAGTTTTGACCGAAGCAGGAACTTCATGGAGCCGTGTCGTAAAAACAATTGTTTTTTTGACGGATCTTGCCGATTTTAGCAAGATGAATGCTCTCTATGAAAAACATCTCGGCAATGCCCGACCCGCACGAAGTACGGTTCAGGTTGCGGCGTTGCCGCGCGGCGCAAAAATTGAAATTGAATTAGTTGCCGAAATATAATCCCATTGGTTTCCAATATCCCTATCGTCCCGCTTAACACTTAATAGGGGATATTGGGGACTGTTAGGAACTCTATTAGGAACAATAAGGGTATTGGGGACAAATTAAAATTAAGATTGAGATTAAATAATCATTATTGAGATTAAATAATCATTTAAGACAAATTTTATTATTTATTATCATGGTTCATTCTTCCAATAGCGGTAACGATGTTTTCGATGTTCGTCGAATCAAGCGTCTTGTCGAATTGATGCAGGAAAACGAATTGACCGAACTCGATATTCAGCAAGCGGACATGCGGATCCAACTCAAACGGAATGCTCCGATTGCAACGTTTCCGACTACGACAGTTTCGCCTGCGGCGGTTCCGGCTACGGCGGTTCCGGCGATGACGGTTTCGGCGGCTGCAGCGGTTCCGGCGGCAATTCCAACCGCAACCGCTTCGGCAATCTCCGGCGAATCAGCGTCGAATTTAACTTCTGTTCTTCCGGACGAAAAAAATATTCAGATTATTAAAAGTCCGATGGTTGGGACATTTTACGCCGCTTCGAAACCGGATGCTCCGCCGTTTGTCAAGGTTGGCGATTCCGTCAATGCCGACACAACAGTTTGTATTATTGAAGCAATGAAAGTTTATAACGAAATTCAAGCGGAATGTTCCGGAAAAATTATTGCGGTTCTTGCCCAAAACGGAGAAACGGTTGAATTTGGCAAGCCGCTTTTTCAAGTGGTCAAAGACGAATAATCATTTATTTTAGCCGATTTTAGTTGAGAATTTAATCGAATAACTTTTTGTGTCTTACCGTAACGTTGTTAATTATCTTGGTGCCAAAACGCGAATCCACGAATTGTATAACCAGATTGGCGGGCGTATTGTTATTTGTCCGGACTGGAACGGCAATGTGATGACGAGTACCTGTGACGGTATTGACGGCAGTAGTTTTGGTTTGATCAATGTTAAAGCGATTGAAACCGGTCAAAGGGATTGGTTTTACAATTCTTACGGCGGCGAGGATCAATTCTTATTTTTGCCGGAAGACGGAATGTTTGTTATTGATTCATTGCCGCAACCGTCAATTATTCGTATGCGGCGTTCCGTCCGGTTGAACACGAATCATGGGAATCGTGCCGAATTGGATATTATTCGGACGGTGCGTCTGTTGGAGCATCACGAGATTCATTTTGTTTTTGGCAATGCGGCGGCGATTTCGTTGGATCAGATGGATGTCTCCTTTGTCGGTTTCGTAACGGTTAATTCTATTGTGAACAGTGCTGTTCGTTCTCCGTCGTGGATTCATCCTGTTTCGATTCAGATTCGGGGCATGTTCAACAGTGGTCAAAGTACGGTGGCGATTATTCCGTTTCAACCGGTTAATGAAAATGAATTGGGGCTGGCAATACCGGTGCCGGTTGATACTGATTTCTTTGGTTCTTCACCACATGGACGTTTACGTTTTTTGCCGTCGGCAGTGTTGTTGCGTGCGGACGGCAAATACCGTTGTCAGGTAACGGTTTCTCGTAAACGGGTTAAACCGGTTCTTGGTGCGCTTGATTTTCGTGAAGGAACGCTCACTCTTATTGCATTTGATTTGGATTTGCCGTATTCAGACGAATCAAATCAAACGGTTCGGGCTTACAATCATGGACCTTCATTTCCCGGTGAAAAGGACTTTGCACCGTTTTACGAATTTAATATTTTTTCCCTGATTCACGAACTGCCTCATGGTGAAACGCAAACTCTTCACCAATATACATTACACATTAACGCCGATAATCGGACATTGACCTATCTTATTCAGGAAGTGTTGGGGGTGGAATACGAACAGGTTTACGAAAAAATGATGAAGTGATGTGTTCTGTGAGCGGGAGTTGCTCTGGGGCGGGTGATCTCAAACAGGACTGCTCCCAAACAACAAAACGCCCCCTGCACTGCTCAAAAATCCGCGAATAATCCCCAATTACGCTCATACGTTAGCGTGCCACCTCGACAACGGGCGTTATCGAGGCGCGACAACGGGCGTTGTCGAGGCGCGACAACGGGCGTTGTCGAGGCGCGACAACGGGCGTTGTCGAGACACGATAACAGGGCGTTGTCGAGACACGATAACGGGGTGTTATCGAGACGCATGGGTGTTGCCGCAACCAAAGGTAGGCGATCCGCACGCGGTGCGGTCGCGCCGGTTGACTAATTTTAATTAATAAATAGACCTTTTCGCTAACTCATGCACACGGGACGCGTGCGATCCTTCGGTTAGCGAAAAGGTCTATTACGTCAATCAAAAAACAACCAATATCATGCCGTTGACAATATAATATCAATTCCCCGCTCCATTTCCTCACTACTGGAATGTTTAGCGAAACAGGCTATAATACTCCACTTATGGAAGTCATTTTAACAGTAGAGCATTTACGTAAACATTTTTCGGCTGATCCGGTGTTGGTGGATGTTTCGTTCCAACTTCGCATTGGGGACAAAGTTGGTTTGGTTGGTCCGAACGGTTGCGGTAAAACTACCTTGCTCAATATTTTAGCGGGACGTGAAGAATCTGAAAAAGGTTCCATTGTTAAAGCGTCGGGGACAAGTATCGGCTATCTGGAACAACGACCCGAAACCAATTCCAACCGAACGGTTCATGATGAAGCGAAACTGGCGTTGGCTCCGCTCGTCGAAATGCAACACGAAGCCGAACATCTTGCCAATCAATTGTCGCAAACATCGGACGAAGCCGAACAACTCCGATTGGCGGCGCGGTATGACCGGATTCACGAATCGCTCCAACGGCATGACGCTTACCATCTTGACCACCGTATCGAAAAAATTCTGCATGGAGTCGGTTTTACGGACGACGAATTGACCAAACCGGTTTCTGCACTTAGCGGCGGTGAAATGAATCGGTTGAATCTTGCGCGTTTATTGCTGGAAGAACCGGACGTTATGCTCCTCGATGAACCGTCCAACCACCTCGATTTACTCGCAACCGAATGGCTTGAGAATTTTTTACACGATACTTCGGCAGCAGTTATTCTCGTATCGCATGACCGATATTTTCTTGATCGGGTAACCAATCGGACATTGGAACTGTTTCACGGAACAATCGACGACTATCCGGGTAATTTTTCAAAATACACCGCTCTTAAAGAAGAACGTCTGACGGTTCAAATGCGGACGTATGAAAAATATATTGAAGAAGTCGAAAAAGCGAAGGAATTTATTCGGCGTAATCATTACGGTATGAAAGCGGCGCAGGCTGAAGATCGGCGTAAAAAACTGGAACGTCTCATGGAAACTCCCGCCGATTTGCCCCGAAAAATCGAATCGCCGCCAATGCGATTCAATAAACCAAGCCGAACCGGCGATATCGTATTTCGTTGCGAAAAACTCTCCAAAGGGTTTACTGCGGGAAAACCGTTGTTTCGGGATTTAACGTTCGATATTGAACGCGGTCAACGGTGGGCGATTCTGGGTCCAAACGGCTGCGGTAAAACAACATTGCTCCGATGTTTATTGAACGAAATTCCTCCCGATTCCGGTAACTCCGTTCATGGTCAAGGACTTAAAATCGGCTATTTCGATCAACAATTGCATGTTCTGGATGATTCGTTGCCGGTTGTCGATGCAATACGACCGGTCAACAAAAAAATATTCGAAGAACCGGCACGCCGGAATTTGTTGGGATTATTTGGTCTGACGGGCGATCAGCAGTTGCAAACGGTATCGAGTTTGAGCGGCGGTCAACGTTGTCGGGCGGCTCTTGCCAAACTGTCTGCCGAAGATGCCAATGTCCTGATTCTTGACGAACCGACAAACCACCTTGATCTTTGGGCAAGAGCGGCGTTGGAAAAAGCAATCCGTGATTTTGAAGGTACGGTATTGTTTATTTCCCATGACCGTTATTTTGTTGATCGTGTTGCCGATCACCTGCTGATTATCCAACCTGATGCACGATTCAAAACATTGGAAGGCAATTACTCGACCTTCCGGCACATGGTTTCAAAAGGGTTAATGACTGATCCGTTTTTGACGGACGCTTTTTCGGACAGAAAAGCCGCCGGAGGTGTTGGTAAAGCGATGGTGTCCACAATCAAACAGATCCAAAATCGCGACAAAAAAGAGTCGGACACGGGAAAAACAAACTCCCAACAAAACGAAACGAAAAATGAAAAAAACAACGGCAAGGAACCGGAAAATAAAAAAACAAAAAACAAAATAACGGTTCCGCCCTTTTCCGGCAAAAAACATAAAGAACCGTTTCGGAAAGAAGAACATCGGAAAAACCAACATGATAAAACCGGTGAAGCAATTCCGTTGGGCGATACGAAAACCAAAAAGGAAAAAAAAGTCCGTAAATTTCCATTCCGAAAAATTCATGAAATTGAAGAGGAAATTTTTGCGCGTGAAACACAAATTATGGCATGGAATGAGGATTTATTGCGTCCGGAGATTGCCAGAGACGGTGAACGCACCAAAGCAATTCATCTTGAAATTAAAGAAGAGCAGGACAAAGTCGCTCTACTCTACGAACATTGGGAAGAAGCAAACGAATTAAATTGGTAACAGTATAAATCATTCACACAAAGATTGACACAAAAATATGGTAACTGTCTATTTTAATTTTTGTAATATATCAGTGGAATTTTTCGGAGATTGAAGTTTATTTTTTACCACCCCTGCCCCTCCGAAGGGGGGGAATGATTCCCCTCCTTCGGCAAAAGTATCTACACATCTTTTTTAACACAATAGGCAAGATGGGAAAAAAATTAAACAAGATAGATAAAATAGTTTTCCAGTCCAGAGAAACTTTTTTGAAAAAAATATCGAAAATT
>JAIROD010000422.1 GCA_031257725.1 Planctomycetaceae bacterium
ACCGGAACCGATTGTTGTTCCTGCTGTTGTCAGGAAATAATTTCCATTTGGGTCGGTTTGACCATAAGCGGGTAAACCATTACCGGATACGGGACTGAAAATCACTTCAATTCCTTCCACCGGTTGATTATTAACTTTGACTGTTCCTCTGACAACAGCTGTTCCCAGATGATTATCTCGGTTACAAGCGCAGAAAACAAGAACAAGGGAAATAAAAATCAAGTATTTTATGTAAATATAATGTTGCATGAGTTTTGCTAATGTTGTAATTTTTTTCAGATGGAAAAAAGACAAACACTTATCAAATATATTTTGGAACTATTCAGTCGAGGAAGGTAGGCGACCTTTCGGTGAAAGGTTGCCTACCTTGTAATTATTGACCTAATGATAAACAATAGAATCGCTACTGAATAGTTACTAAAATAGACAAAAATTAAAATATAGACCGTTACTTTGAAAGTTCTCTTGATTTTTTCTTTATACCTGTTAGAGTAATTTTTGTTTTGCTAAGGTTCTAAGTTTGTGGAAAACATTTGGGAATCTCTCATCATTCAGCATTTACCGAAAGTTAACGGCGTGGGCTTGCCCCGCGTTGTTCGACTTAACCCCAAAACGTAACTGTCTATTTTAATTTTTATTAGTCCTGCAAGGACTATTAAGTAAAATACTTTATTAACCGTATGCTTTAGCCTACGGATAGGGCAAACACACCACAAAGTCCCGCAGGGACGACACTTTATTGGATAAATGTATTCGATTACTGTTTGGAAATTTTTAATTGTCTGAACGAAGAGTTTTAAAATCACCATAGCCACATCAATCATCGTTCGGACAACATTTTAAATGTGTCGTCCCTGCGGGACTTAAGGTGTGGCGAGTTGTTGCCGTAAGCTAAAGCATACGGTTAATAACGTGTCATCCCTGCGGGATTAGACAATAGAATCATTCAAACCAAATGCAATTGGTACAGGAATGATGAGAAAACGGATTGATGATAAAATAGACAGTTACTTGTTTAAGGACTAGATTGAATATTCTGAACAATCGTAACGATTATCGATAATCAATGATGAATAAAAAACAATTTTCTCCAATATAAATAAATATTGTATCATCGCTCTTAATCGTACCGATGAATACAACTTTTTTATTTGAAAAGATTTTATCTGTATTAATTTCTTCGAGATTTCTGTAGTTTCCATGTTTTAGAGAGTTTGCGATATACTCCGGCATACGATTACTATCTTCAATAACTAAATTACATAATGATTTATTATTTTTTGAAAATTGATCAAGCCATTGGATACTACTTTCTAATTTATTTAATCCAAACACAGACATGCCTAAAACATAACCATTCTTTTCCCAGTGAATATTATGTGACGGAAAATATCTAAAACCATTAGGAAAATGATACGGGACATCTTGTAGTAAATGACAAGCTCCTACATATTTTTTATCAGGATCATATTATTCATAGGCGTAAATATAAATGGGAAAGTCTGCTCCAAGCATAGAATCACCAACTACTCCAACTATTGATTCAATAAACCATGCAATATAATTTTTGTCATTAAAATTATTCGGAAACCGTGTCATCGGCACGTCCAACAACAATGCTGTGAACATCAAGTTGTCCGGTTGCCATAGGAAGTCCAATGAGTAAAACAGCTTCACGCGTTTCCGGTTTGACCGGAATTTTTCGTAATACTTCTTCCCATGTAAATGTCCCCTTACAACTTCCCAATAGAACTTCCGCAATCAGTCTTCGGTTTTCGTCATAGAATGAAATAATACCGGTCGGTGTCATCACATGTCCGCTACGAGCAACAATTTGTTGTCCGCGAATCCAATAATTGATTTTGAGTTTGGAAACTTCACGCCCGTCCACCGCAAAACCTTGTAATATTTGTGAAACAATTTTTGGTTCCGCCGGTGTTTGATTTTTGTTGCCGGTTTTGTCGTTTACGGTTATTTTTTTCGGCGGTTTATTTGTGAAACGTGCAATTTTCTTTCCAAGCGGTGCGTCGTTGAGTGTGAGAATGTCAACATTTCGTACGTAATGCCAACCCGCCGGCGAACCGTTTTCACGGATTTCATTGAAATCCCCTCCGACAATAACCGGATTTTTAGCATCCGGCCGGATTGTACGTTGTTCCTCCGCTTCACCGGTCATCGGAACAAACAACGTTTGACTTAACCGTTGCTTATTGAGTTTGCCGTTGACTTTTTGACACAAATAAAAGAGTTGCTGAAAACGTTCTCCGACAGGAACGATCATTCGTCCGCCTTCACGAAGTTGGTCGATTAGCGGTTGCGGAATAGACTCCGGCGAGCAAGTTACGATAATACTGTCAAACGGCGCCGCTTCAGACCACCCCTGATGACCATCGCCAATTCGAACATGAACATTATCCATACCAAGAGTTTTAAGAAGTTTTTCGGCTTGTTTTCCAAGCGGTTCGATAATTTCAATCGTATAAACTTCACGGACAAGTAAACTCAGTACGGCAGCCTGATAACCGCTGCCGGTTCCAATTTCAAGAACCTTATCATTTGGTTTCGGAGCCAGTTGTTCCGTCATAAACGCAACAATATACGGCGGAGAAATTGTTTGCGCATGACCAATCGCAATTGCTTGATCCCAATAGGCTGCTGATTGATGTAACGGCGGAACAAAACGATGACGCGGAACCCGCCGCATTACATCAATCACCTCCGGATTTTCCAATCCGCCCTGCGGTAACAGCAGAGAATCAACCATCCATTGCGCCTGATTTTGTACCGGAAATTTTTTCAGGCGTAACATTCGTTGTTGTTCAGACGTTACCGATTCTTCCGCCCGGATTGTTACGGTAAAAAAACTGATTAAAATACAGACGGTATAAAAAAAGAATTGACTGCGTTTCATGGTTTTTTGTTTGAAAAAACTGAGTGAACTAAGTAAAAATGTTTTTTTTATTTTGTGCGGTTAATAAAAAATCGATCATGATTGACACGTTACCGGCTTTTTTTGTCCAATAATTCGAGCAATGGTCTAACGCCAAGCGATGCGGAACAATCGCGGGTGCAATTGCCGCAACCGGTGCAAAGAATCAAACCGAATTTTCCCGGATAGATACAAAATTTATGTTGTATCCGGTTTCGTTGTCGGGCGGACTGGTTGCTGCGCGGATTATGACCGGAGGCGTGAAGGGTGAACAGAGGAACTTGACATGTATCCCAATTTTTGACACGATTACCTTTTGCCGCTCCGCCTTCGTCAACAATATCGAAACAATGACAGGTTGGACAAAGATACGTACACACTCCGCAGGAAACACAACGCATACTGGTTTCATCAAAAACCGGATCGTTAAAATGTTCGGTCAGATATTTTTCGACATTTTTAGAATCAAACCGTACTTCCGGCGGTGCAGCCGTTTGACCGGTTTGATCGGAAGAAACCGTTTGACCGTCGAACAATGTTTTACCTTTATCGGTAAAGGTTCGGACTTCAAATGTTTCGGCGTTAATCTGAAGCAGCATTGCGTCGGCACCGGATTGAGTGTCGGGAGCAAGTCCAACCGAAGTGCAAAAACAATTTTCATCCGCTTGACGGCATGCCAATGTAACAACAATTGATTTTTCCCGCCGTAACTGATAAAACCGGTCTTGATAATCCCAATTAAAAATTTTGTCAAGAATCGGCAGACTTGCGGCATCGCAAGGGCGTGCGCCGAAAATGATCTGGTCAACAGCAAACGGTTCCGCATCATTGACGACAAGTTCCTTGCCATCGTAACGGTATTTACAAATCGTTTCGTGTTGCGGAAAGAAAAATTCTTTCACAGAATTGGTCGGCATGACGTTGGAGTCAAGAACGAGTTGATCCGGTTGGCGGAGTGTACGAAAAAAGAACCGCGGCCCCGCCGCAGCCGCCGTACCGGCAACAATTTTTTTGTCGGTCAGAAGTTTATCAATAATCTGATTCAATTTTTCACGAGTAATAATTTGGGACATGGGAGGATAGGATTAAAAATGTTTAAATTGGAAATTCATCGCCGGCAGGACGATTAACAACGAATATAAGAGTAATCGGCAATATTCTACCTGAAACCAAACCGTTGAGCAAGACACTCCAGTAAACCAAACCGTTGAGCAAGACACTCCAGTACGTAACGGTCTATTTTGTTTTTTTGTTTTTAATCTTTTTACCACGAAACACACAAAATACACGAAAAAAGAAGGATATAAAATAGGGAATCTCTAAAAATTCAATTTGCCTCCCACAAAGACACAA
>JAIROD010000502.1 GCA_031257725.1 Planctomycetaceae bacterium
ACTTCGCAACCTGTATAACGAATTGAGCCAACGCTTCTACCTTTATCATCGTACAAAGACTTTGTACCATAAACCGGATTGCTTGAACCTTCAAGGTGTGAATCGGTTGAGAAAATAACACGTCCTTGTGAATCATAAATCGTTTCACTAACTATCCAACCACCGCCGATTAATTGACGGCGTGTTTGGGTGGTTTCACCGAATACGTTGTAAGTATATTGTGTTACGAGACCGTAGGAATCGGTGCTTGAAAGAACCCAACCGGCAGAGTTGTAAACGGTGGAACTTGATGAAAGAACAGTTCCGATGCTCTTGACAAACGATTGACCGTTTGCGCCGATTTCAATGACCAGACCGAATAATTGTTCACTTCGGATACTTCGACCATCGCCATCATATTCGGTATGAGAACCATTGATTTGTGTTGCAGGTATTCCTTCGGTGTAACTGTTACTGTATGTTGAACGACCTGCGGCATCATAAACGGTTCGTTGAATTGACCAGATAATTTGTCCATCAGAACCTTTGGATTGAGAGCGGACTTCGGTTTCCAAACCGCGAACATCATAAGTGTAAAGTGTTTCTAAACCGTTTTGATCAATTTCACGAATCACCTGACCTGCGGCATTGTATTCTGTTTTAGTTGACCAGAGTAACTTTGGCGGTGCTATGTTGCTTGTTCCGCCGCCAAGCGGTTGAACTCCAGCACCCTTCTGGATAATCCAATGTTCCCGTCCAATCACACGGCGGGCATCATCATAAATCGTCTTATCGAGTATTCTGTAATTTTGGTGTCTCCGTAATGGTATTTGCCAATACGTTTCTTCTCTTTTCCGTTTTATTGCAAAATAATTTAACATTATCTAATCAACCATTTCATATTACAGTAAAAAAGAAATGATCCCTTCTCCTAAACGAGTTTCTTTTAACCATGATACAAAAAGACAACGAAACGCTAATATATCTGGATCCTCTCCTTGCTCTGGTTCAAGAACTTCATCAGTATCATATCGACTCAATTGTTTAATTGTTTCAGCAATACCTTCTGGAGTCAAATGACCAACCAAAACATTTTCGGTGAGCGGAAATTCAATAGGCGGACCAGACGTAATTAATGGTTCGATTATTTTGACTTCATCAATCCAACTCCAGCGACAACCATCAACCCCTTCCTGTTCAACACGAGTACCAAAATAACAACACAAAAACTCAAAGGCATAAGCGTAAAGACTCGCATGTTCAGGGATACATTGCCCTTTTGCCATTTCATGAAGCGCAGTTTCAATTAATGAGGAATCATCAATCGCCAGGCTGTTTTGCTTTGACAAAACGCGATCATGTATCTCTATATCAGACCAAGTGGATAATTCCGAAAATTTTGAAAAGTCCACATAGTATAAGTGCCATTGCATTGACATTGTCTTGTTCTCCTATTTTTTTGTAAAATGAATAATATGGTCGTATTGATCATCTTTCAGAGGAATGGAAATACCGTTCTTTTCAGCAAAATAATATAAAAAAGTGGATTCGGGAGCAAGCAGTAAATATACTCCGGATTCTTTTTGTTTCCATAATTTAAAAACAGAACTCCAACCCTTCAGAACTGATTCAGCGTTATCTCCGATAATTGCCTTAAATGTTTCAACAATTTCACGGTATTTTTTACTTCTTCCCGATAATATATTTTCAAAATATGAATCACGTTTGTCAAAACATTCTTCAAAGTGATAACGCAGAGCAATATAGAACGCTCGTCCCATATTTCCGGCTTTTCCTTCTTCAACTTCTTCATCAAAAAAACGAAGACATTTTGATATGTTTTTCCAATCCGACATAGCGGAACACCACATACATAATGCACGAATATCATCATACCAACTCAAAATTCCATGCCATTTATTTGGTGCAATAACTCCGTCATATAAACAAGTTTTTTGCCAATCGCCAAAAAACTTGTTTTCAACGACTGATGGAAAATTCAAAAGTTCTGTCTTGGTTTCAGTGTCTCTACCAATTAAATATAATTGTGTAAGCAAATCAGATGTTTTTGAAACGAAAGAATCTGTGCGATAAAAATCATCCACAAATTTTGACTCTTTAATTTTCACCAGTTGCTCTCTTGTTTTTTCAATAGATTCTGGCGTGATCCAATTCAAATTGAATTTTTCTACTAATGTCGTCATTGTTAGATTGTTGTTAAAATGTTTTCTTTCCAATTTGATCCCAAGCCTTAAAAACATATTCAGGCTCATCAATGGTCGCATCTATAAGATCATTAAGTTTACTACCTTGTTTGGTGATCGTTGTAGTAGTAACCATACCATATAATTTACCACTTTGTAAAGCATTGTCAATATCTTCGGCAAGTTTTATATAGCTTTGATCTCCATATTTCTTTCCATATTCACTCAACTCCTTAATACTTGCTTCGATCCAAGTTTGTGACATTTGTCCTTCTTTTCGCACTGTTTGCCCAAGAACTGATACTCCACCTTTTGCCTCAACAATAATCCACTGATCTCCTTTTTTAAAGATACCATCTATTCCATTTCGTAATGGTTTAAAAATAACGGGTTCGAATCCCATTTTTCTAGCAGTTATTCCTGCTCCGATTTCACCTATTCGCTCTACCAATCTATTACTTTGAGCAATTTCTGAAGCATCTAATCCACTAACGTTTCGTTGAATCTTAGTACCAGGACTTTTACAAATTCCTTTCCATATTTCAGTCAATCCATCAGCAGCTTTTGTAAGTTTTCCTGTCTCACTTACTCCATGTTTAAGCAATGGCATAACTGTTATGCCAATTTTCTTAAAGAATCTGGTGCCTGGTAATATGTCCACCATTACCCCTAGTAATTGCATTGGATTAACGGTTCCTGTCAACATAAATTGTGTTGCAATCTGAGCAACTTCGATTGCCGTACTTGCTTTGTCCAATGCCAACAAAACCGCTCCAATTGAACTACCGGAAACACCCAATCTAGCTCCTATTGCACTCACACATCCCATCACTGTCCATTTGCCAGTCGGATCAATTCCGTTGATCGGATCTAAGTGTGCATAAAGATAGTTATGTAAAGATAGTGGATCATATTGATTGCCAAAGAATGGGTCAAGTCTATTAAATATTCCTGTAACCGGATCGTAATATCTTGCACGTAAATATTGTTGTCCGATTTTTGAATCAAATTGTTCACCGCTGTACAAAAATTCTGTTAATGCTTCACCTGCCGCAAAACCAATGGCATTGCCATAAGCGTCAAACGCAAAGATTTGGGCAATTGTCATTGCGGCATTTAATAAGACACGAGTTGAACCATGACCGTCAAACGCAAAGTAATGTGTTGTCTTTGTTCCATTTATTTCAATTGTTTGTGAAATTCGTTGATGTCCGATTACATAGTTTTTGTTGAAAAAGGAGTTTGTCAAGGGGTTTGACATGTTGTTTCGATAATCATGTGTTGAATTTTTTCGTACAATCGTAGATTTTTTTACAAAAAGTCATTTTGCGGCATATTTTATTGCAGTGAGTACGTACCTTTTTCGTTCCGGGTATTTTTTGGACACGAATTATCGGGAATTTGTTTATTATAGTTTCGTTTTTTTGTTTTTTGCGGACATCACGACGAGGTTGTGACAGAAAATAGCACTGCCCACACCTCGGCAGAAGCCTTTAAACCCCTTAAAATAACATCGAGAAAGACGGAACACTCGTTTTAAGTACGAAATGGTTCCCTCAATGCC
>JAIROD010000558.1 GCA_031257725.1 Planctomycetaceae bacterium
TTATTGTTTGATAAAAAGCCGGAACAATTGGGCGGCTTGCTTGACCGGAATTTTGATCTTCGCCGTTCGATTTGTCAATTGCCTAACGAACATATTTTAATGGTCGAAACGGCGCGTTCTTGTGGTTGTTCAGCGAAGTTTGCCGGAAGCGGCGGTGCGATTGTCGGGACATATCCTGATAATGAAACATTCATCCGCCTTCAAACCGAATTGAAAAAAATCGGCTGCAATACCGTTAAACCTATTATACAATAAACGCAACAATTTTCAGCACGGCATTGCGCCTACAACATTCCCATAACAAACATTCCCCTTGGGGAATTGCTCAAAAAAGTATGCCAAAACTGGCGACAGAATAATTATTATTTTTATTTTAATTTTTAATTCCGTATCAAAAAAATAATGATTTTTTAGACATTCCCTATTACCAATTTTCTCTGGGGAATCTTTCATCATTCAGAATTTACCAAAAGTTAACGGCGTGGGCTTGCCCCGCGTTGTTAGACTTTAATCAAAAAACATGACCTAAACCCCAAACACGGGGTAAACCCCGTCGTTAACTAATGGGTTGAAAATAAAAAATTGAATTATTAGAGATGCCCCGTTGCATTATTGTGTTTGCCATGCGTGAATAATTACCGATTTTATTAACTATCGCAACTCGCATCACGGAAACAACACTTTTAACGGAAGTAATTCATGTCCGTGCATGTCAATCAATACTGCATCACCGTTAATTTTAAACTCTTTAATCTCCGTCTCGTTTTTTTGGTTTTCATCTTTTTCGTCTAATAAATCTGTTGCCGCCGCTTTAAGCGGTGTACGGAATAAGTGAAACGAAAAGTGAGCGTGTTTTCCTTCCGTTTCCAGAAGAAAAACCGTGAATCCAATCGGTTTCTCCTTTTCGGAAATCGGTTTCCAATAAAGCGCAACAACATTTTTTGCCTCAATCTGAAACAACCATGTTGATGGATTTTTCGGACGATTTGAAACCGGAACAATCAGCAAATCTTTTTGAATCAAAAATTCCAGCGATGCCGGAACCGGTTGTTTGAGATCAACTCCCACTCCAAAACGAAATTTCCCTGCCGAAACCGTTTCACCTTGAGCAATTAAAATCGTATCCAGTTGACGTTCCCCGAAACGACGGTGAAACGGTAAACCTTCAGTAAAAAACGTTAATGAAAAGTTTTCGTTTCGCAAATCAATAAACTTCGGCGATTGCAGCCGTTCCCCCGACAACGTATGAACACCGTCAGCGATACCTCCCCGTAAATCCAACGTGTTATCGTTCCACGCATAACGAACCGCATAATAAGAATCCCACGAATTTTCGCCAAGTTCATGGTACGGTTTCAATTCAAGATCAAATTCAAGTAATCGGCTTTTTCGACGAATCGTTATCGTTTCAATAAAATCGGCGGCGGTTTTTCCGTTCGGTAAAATCAAACGTCCGGTAACGGCAAGTTGTCCGGTAATCGGACTGTTTTTTGTAATTAAAATTTCGTCGGCGGTCTGAACCGCATAGCCGTGATTCGGATCCCTCGAATCACGCTCATCGTCTCTCCGTTTATCTTTCGGTAACCGAAAACCAAGTTGCCGTGATAATCGGTTAAACCGCGAATTGTTGGTAAAAATTGACCGTAACATTCCGCTCTCCGCATCAATTTTCACACGGAAATATTCGTTTTCCAAAAGGTAAACATTTCGTTTGACATTTTTCCCCAGATCATCTTCTGATTTTCGTATCAACGTTGTTTCCGATTTTGTTTCCGCGCCGCTGAACACGGAATGAAAAAAACGGGCGGCAAGGTTTTGGGGTGAATTCAAATCAGAAAGCCGAAAAGTTGTTTTATTGCTTTCTGAAACTTTTTTGGCAACGTTTTTATTGCTTTCGATGAATGCATAGCCAAGCGGCGGAATATCAACAACAACTTCTTTATGGCTTTCTGTTTCACAAGTCAAAATTACCGGAGCGGTTTCTTCCGGCAATGATTGCCAATCGGAAATATCAACAAAAACACGGCGCGGACAGCTCAAAGGATTAAGTAATAATAATTTTTCATTTTTCACCGCATCTTTTGCGTTCCCGTTTATATTATCGTTTCGGATTCCGGTTGAAGTCATCATTTCGGCAAATTGCTCAATAACATGATCATGCTGCGGTTTACAACCTAAAAGAATTAAAATCGTTTCAAAAACAGATCGAACAAGCCGATCCGCATTTTCTTTATAAACGTTATTCCAGTATGAAATTGGATTCGTTTTGTCGGCAGTGAGCGCATTGCCCGGATATTTTCCGAAATTGAATTGGTTGGTACTGCCGCATTGCGATGTTTCGTCAAAATATTTTTCAATGTCGAAAAATTGTCCCAACATCGACGTGTATTGAGACATGCAACGTAAATCGTCAAGCCAAACAGTGTTACTGTTATTTTTTTGTCCCGGAAATTGAGCAAACACCGCTGTTGGAGCGTTATCATTGTTAATCGTTTGACCAAGTTTAACGGCAAGATCAAAAAATTCGAGATTCGATGAAGCATTCAACGGATAACGAACCAACGCATCAATTTTTGTACCATCAACTCCTTGCCAAATCATTTTACTTTGTGCTGTTTCCTTCATTTGCCAACCATCCAACGGAGCAAAATGGACAACGCCTTTGATTCCGATCAATTTCAATAATTGCGGTAAAAACGGCGTTAATCCGGTGTGGAGACGACCATAGATTACCGGTGAAACATTGAGTTGTTCGCGAAAGAGGGAAATTCCGTCCAAAATTCTGTCGGCGGCATCCAATATCGGTAACAAAAGGAGCGATTTCTCTTCGGAATCATCGGCAATAAAACATACGTTACCGGCGTTACAAGCCGATTTCAACACAGAAAATGTTTCAGGATTTATTTCAGGCAATTGCCGTAATAATTTGCAGGAAAGAAACAAATTAACCGTGTTACGTCCGTTCAATATTTTTTGCAATGAAATTCCGGTTGTTGACGGCGTTACGAGCGTTAAGTCGAGAAAATATGTTTTGGACGGATAAAAATATTCTTTGGACTGACAAACCGCTTCGAATGCCTGCCGGAGATGATCTTTGGCTGTTTCGATTTCTCCCTTTCGGTACGTTTTGAGGGAATCGAAAATTTGTGTTGTCAGTTGTGAATCGTCCAGCATACTCATATAGTGAAGTTGCCGAACCAACATATCAATCAGAAAATACGCCGTTCCCAACGCAAAAAAATCGGCAACATATTCCGCATCGAATCCATGATGTTCAATTTGGGCGTGCGAAAAGAGTTGTTCAAGAATTTCGTCACGGTTTGTACAATTCCGTACTAAAACTGTTTTTGTTTCTTCCTGTTGCTTAAACCAATCTTCATACAAAAATGATTCACAACAGAGCGGAATTAAAATCGGTTGGTCTGTAGTGTTGTAAGGCGGAATCGACGCACTTTCCCAATGTGGAATTTCGTTGAATTTCTCAATCAACGCAGGATGAAATGTTGCCGTCCACGCATCCAAAAGTTCATCCGCCTCCGTTGCCGAGCGATCCGTCGAAAGCGTTTCAAAACTATAACTCGGATAAAGTACAATCATCTGCCTTCAGTAATTTGTAACAATTCACACTAATCATTGTGCGCGAATGATTCAAAATAATAACGTTTGTAATATATCACTCAAACTGTAAATAAAATAAATTATCAAATTCGTAAGTTCTTATTTAATAATAGTTTATGTTAATTTAAAACGGGGGAATTTTTTTGCAATTTTTGACCATTCAAAATTGGGTAAAA
>JAIROD010000586.1 GCA_031257725.1 Planctomycetaceae bacterium
ATGCGGAAATGAGTAATGACCAAAAAACGCAGACGCAGAATACCATAAATAAAGATCCGCATCAAGACGAATTTTTTCTTTTTTTTCTTCGCTCAAAACTACTTAACGGCGTAGATTGACACAGATTATTTTTATTTGTAGTTTGTGATTTATGATTTGTGTTGCAATCGGAGGACTCTCCTCAAAATAATCTGCGACGATTTGTGTAATCTGTGGATAAAATAAAAATAGATTGTTCACGGCGTGGTTCACCCCGCCGTTAATGATCGAACAAAAATTCCGTCCCGATAGGGACGGCATATTGGTAGCAAATGGCATAACAAAAATTATTCGCGTCCCGTAGGGATGCAATATTGGTGAAATTTATATTTGGTGTTTTTTCTACCAACATTTCGTCCCTACGGGACGTGTGTTTTTGATTGACCATTTTTTCTACCAATATTTCGTCCCTAACGGGACGGACTATTTATTTTCGCAACCTGCGATTATTCGCGATTGTGTTACCTGCATGACTTACTTGGTCATGGCACCAACGCGGGGTAAACCCCGCCGTTAACAATCAAACCAACAAACGCACCCCATCTGCGACAATCTGCGTCAATCTGTGGATAAAATAGAATAGACCGTTATTCGCAGAGTCTCAAAGAATCGTCCACAGATTAGCGCAGATTGACACAGATTGTTAACGGCGGGGTTTACCCCGCGTTTGGTTTAGCCGAACAACGCGGGGCAAGCCCGCACCGTTAACGCCCCAATCAACAAACGCATCCCATCTGCGATGATCTGCGTAAATCTGTGGATAAAACAAAAAACAGACCGTTTCAAAAATCGTCCACAGATTTTCGCAACCTGCGATTATTCGCGATTGTGTTACCTGCATGACTTACTTGGTCATGGCACCAACGCGGGGTAAACCCCGCCGTTAACGATCAAACCAACAAACGCATCTCATCTGCGATAATCTGCGAAAATCTGTGGATAAAATAAAAATAGACAATTCCCCAAGTGTAGCGTTTATTTTTGGGGCGGGTAACCTCAAATAGGGTTGCCCCAAACAACAAACGCTACCTTTTGGGAGCAACTTCTAAAAACCTTGATTTTTATCTTGTAAATTCTGTAATTCCTGTCAAAAAATAAGTTTTTAGAAATTCTCCTACATCATGCCGTTTACTGGAGAAACAATTTTATTCTGTTTCAACAAAAATCATCAGTTGACCGCCGGAATAATTTTGTGCGGATTTACTGAATGTCCAATCGGGATTGTTGTTACTGGCAGGATTGTCGTTACCGGCGGGATTGTTGCCGATACCAACATCGCAACCGGTTCCGGCAGCAAAATTATTGAACGCCAAAACGGTTTGCTTTTTGGCAAAATTATGAATCTGTAACGATCCGTAACCCGGTGAATTGGCGGTTGACATCTGATCGCCAAAATCAAATTTTTGGTCGTTGGCACCCGGAATACCTGCCGCATTCGGTGCAGCATAATTACAGTCCCAAAATTCAACATTAAAACCATCAGCAAACGTTCCCGTTTCAATACCGGAAACATTGGAAAAAACCGTAACATCGGAAACTTGTTTCTGAAACCTTGCCCCCGAAGACTTGGCCGGAACTCCAAGTTTGGCAAGATTCGGATCAAGCGGCGGCATTGTTACGAAAACGAATTGTTCCCCGCCGTTCTTTGGTTTAAGATACAAAAAATAACCAACCCGCTTGATTTTACCGGTCATTTCACGGCTTTTATCTGTTTTATACACAAGGCGTTGATTCTTGTCAGTCAAAACCGGTCTTGTCGGGTCAAAACTATAGATCAGTTTAAAATTTTTCGCTTCAATAACTACATTATCGAATACAGCCCGTTCAGGAATTTCACCGGCACGAAACGCTCCAAGTTGGAGACCCGCTTCGTTTTGAACATTCGGTTCGGCGGTTTGATCCCACGCAAAACGAACCGCATAAGGTTTTTTCACTTCACTGTTTTTCAGAATAATCGTTACACCTTCAATTGTTGCCTCCGCTTTATGATAAACGCCGTCGGCTCCGGCAATTTCAAACCAATCGGGATTTTTTCCGTCACGGGTTTTAAGCGTTTGGGCATTGGTGAAATGGAGAACAATATTTGAACCGTCAATCTCCATTTTCTCCAGTTCCGGCGATGCCGCAACAATATCCGTTTTGCCGTAAGTCCGGCTCAACGCCAACAGTGCAAGACGTTGTCCAACCGGTTTTTTACGCGGCGGATGAATATCCTTGATATTCGTCACCAAATCGTTAATCACCGCCATTCCGGTTTTCGGCAACGATTTTTCGACAGCGGCTTGCGCTTCCCAAAGAAACGCTAATCGTGTTGAATCACCGCCGTAAACAAACGGCGCAAGTTGAACATAATAAAAACCGAGATCGGGATTGTTGAAAACAGTCCGCCAGCCTTGAATGAGAGCCTTCATTTTTTCGGCGTAAACCATTCCTTCCGACATATTGGATTCGCCCTGATACCAAATCGCACCACGTAACGCTAACGGCACAAACGGATGAATCATGGCGTTGTAAAGAACTGTCGGTTGTTGATGATTGGTGTATGGAGCAAGTTGTCCCGGAAAAACCGGCGGCGGTGCAATCAATTTTGCCGCCGCCAGATTCTTTTCAGAACTCTCAACCCATGCCTTGTAATCGGCAAGCGTTTTCGTAACAAGCGATTTATGAAACGCGGTTGCCGGGTCTTTGGCGGCAACTTCTTCGGCAATATTGGAAAGTGCCGGAATCGCTTGAAATCCGACCGGCGGCGTCCATGGTTCAATCCGTGTTCCACCCCACGAAGAATTGATCAACCCCACCGGAACTTCCAAATCAGCGTTTATTTTTTGACCGAAATAATAACCGACCGCAGAAAAATGCGGAATATTTTCTGCGTTACAAAGTTTCCAACTTGCCGACAATTTATCCTGCGGTGTTTGATTCCACGCTTTGGCAACTTGAAAAAGCCGGATTTTGGAATTCTCTACTTTGGGTAATTCATCATTGTATTCGGCGGAGCGTGACATTGTCCATTCCATATTGGACTGCCCCGAACAAAGCCAAACTTCACCAACCAACACGTTTTCAAGTTTCAGTTCGTTGTTGCCTTTAACGGTCAATGTGAAGGGACCGCCGGCTTTGAGCGGTTCAAGCTGAACCGACCAACGACCATCAGTTCCGGTTTCGGCAGATAGATTCTGACCTTCAAACGAAACGGTAACCTTTTCACCGGGTTCCGCCCAACCCCAAACGGGAACCTTCATTTCCCGTTGCAAAACCATGTTGGACGCAAAAATTTCCGGTAACCGTACGTCCGCTCGCAAATCGGAGACGAACAACATTGTTACCGCAATACCAAGAACAACAAAAAAATCGGACACAAATTTGTTTTTCATAGAAAAACTCCTGTTGAAAAAAATTTGAAAAAACCGGAAACGGTTGCAATTTTGCAATTTCCGGCGGACAACACGATAACCGTTTAACAATATAACGGTTATTATTTATTATTCAATCCGGCACATTTTTTCGAGTTCCGAAATTGATAATTTCCAATTCTTATATGTTTTGACCGTACCATCGGCAAAAAGAACGTGAAATTCTTTGTCATGGGCGTAACCGATAACCGGTTTCTTTTGCGGATTTCGTTCTTCTATTGTTTTGTAACCTTCTTTTTCTTTGGGATCAGGTTTTTCCAGTCCGGTCGGATAGATTGCGTTTTTGAAATCTTCAATGGAAAAATCGTTGGGACTCATCCAAGCAACAGGCTGTCCCACTTCGATCAACAAGACAACCTCACTCGGTTTACGTTTCATTGACGAGAGCGAAACTCCCGCCGCTGTTTTATCACCGTTGATCATTTTATAAATTGTTATCGGCGTATTATCTGGTGCATGACTCGGACATTGAAAACATCTCGGCATGGAATTATGAAATGTTTCATTAAGTTCATGATCCCATGATTTGTCCATGTGAATACCTTCAAATTTGGATTTGTCTTCAGGATCAGGCAAATACGGCAAAATAAGTGTTCGCCAACTGTGTAGAGGTTTTCCTTCGGCATCAAAAGTCGAAGTCGGCGGGAATACCTTGTAAACATCATGATATTGCCGTAACGCAATACCAATCTGTTTCATCCTGTCAATGCACGTTCTACAGCGATTAATCTCTCTCGATGCTGAAATATGCGGTAAAAGCGTTGCAATCAATATGCCAATAATAGCAATAACAACAAGAAGTTCAATAATCGTGAAGGACCGTTTGAATTGAATTGATTGATACCACATAAGAATATTGACTCAAACTATAAAGGCGTTGAAACTTTAACCGTTTATACTCGCATCAGGTCGAATAGTCCTTTTCGCGAACTTAAAAACACGAAATGTACACAATTGGGTCGATTACTGAAATTAAGGCGTTTTGACCATATTTTCAGCGTTTGAACCGGTCAGGGAAAAGGGTTTCATATCAATGATATGGACAAATACTTCATCAATATCTATTTTATTAACTG
>JAIROD010000609.1 GCA_031257725.1 Planctomycetaceae bacterium
TCGGAGATTGAAGTTTATTTTTTACCACCCCTGCCCCTCCGAAGGAGGGGAATTATTCCCCTCCTTCGGAGGGGCAAGGGGTGGTTCTTCGGAGGAAACAACTGAATAGTTAAAAAAAAATATTCCACTGATATATTACAATAATTCAGAATTAACCGAAAGTTAACGGTGTGGGCTTGCCCCGCGTTGTTAGGCTTAACCCCCAAACACGGGGTAAACTCCGTCGTTAACTAATTCATTGGTATCTATACTGTCAACGGATGATATTGGTTTTTTTGTTTGATTCAAGAGGTAGGCGACCATTCAGCGAATGGTTGCCTACCTCTCTATCCTGTGCGCTGCCAAGAAATTGACAAAGCGGTGTTTCTGATACGGATTCTTTATTTAATGGGTGGACGTTCAACGGTAATATTAAACGTTTTTGTTTTGCTGTCGGCGGTAAAGGTCAACCCGGAGGCGTAGGCACTTGAATATTTAGGGTCGATGAGTTGTTCAGCAACCGGCATACCGGTTTTTGTATCAAACCCTTTTTCCTGTATGGCATTGGAGATAAAAACTTTGTACGTTCCTTTCGGAATCCCGTTTTTATCGCTCTCGAATCCGACAACATAAGTTCCGTCGGACTGAATTTCACCGCGTCCAAGTTCACCGTTTTCGGCATTTTCAAAACAGACCATGCCGACAGTGAGCGGCGAACCGTCATCAGAAAATGTTACCTTTCCCGATAACCGTTGATTTCCTGTACCGCATCCGCAGATACACATAAGCAGTAACGTGAAAATGCAATAAAATTTTTTCATATTGATTGATCCTTTCAATTTATTGGTTTTGATAAAAAGTATAACTTCTAACACATGAAACCTCGACTTTTAAGGCAGTGTTGATCGTTCCTCACATCCCCAAAGTCTCTTTTGTCCCTAATTACCTTTTTTGGTGAAAGCGGAATTATGGAATAAAATTAGAGAAATGGAAAACAGCGGAACATGCGGAATTTTACAAAATCAGAAACTTATACGGTTCGTAAAATTTCGACATGTTCCGTGTTTTCATTTCTATCAATTAATTAATTGCAACGGCTATCAGAACGACACAGTTTTGCCGTCGTATCGTGAAATCAATTGCCGATAGATGTTGTGCGAAATCGTTTGTGCAATGAAATGCACAGAACCATCGGCAAGTACGGTGTTGATACCGCCTGTGTGTGTACTATATGCATCGCGTGTATTATCGGTGTTGGCATTTCTATTGATCACATACATTTTCGTATCTTGGCTGCCACCATCTGTCATGATTAAACCGTAACCCGGATGGTGATTCCAGAAAAATGGATTCAACACATCAGACCGAATGTTAGGACGATAAGCATGCGCTTCTAAAAACGCCATCGTGTTACTTGTTCCATCGGATGCGTCCGCTAAATTATAACCGCTTGCCCGATGAAAAAGTCCATTGACGCGGTTGTTTCCGTTATCACGAATATAACGGTCGGGTAACATCGCTGTCCACCAACTACTTGCGGTTGTAGGAGCCGCTTCGTTCATAAGAATATTTGCAGATGCGCCGGCCCCATAATCTTTAACGGCTGTTTTGGCACTTGGGTTGTTGACCGTAAATGTTCCGGTCAAAGAACCTGTCGGAGTTGATGCGGAAGGACAACGAAAGACCGACGGTGCGGAAACGGAAGCATCTGCATTAACCGCGTCCCCTGATCCTGCCGTGCCACTAGCGACAGCAAGCGGCAACCATGCGCCGCGATTAAAATCAATCATCGCATAAACTTGTGTTGCTTCCATTTGCGGCAAAAGGAATGCGGGCCAACTGATCATGTGCCAAGGACCACTGGAGGATTGGTAACTTCCGTTTTGTTGGTCATTGACCGGTTTACCGGCTTTGACCAATTCATTACCCGGAATGAGACATCCCGGCGGTAACGCAAGATGGGTGTCATGGTAAGCGTGCAGTGCAATTCCCATTTGTTTGAGATTGTTGCTGCATTGCATTCGTCTTGCCGCTTCCCTCGCCGCCTGAACCGCCGGCAACAGAAGAGCGATTAACACGCCGATAATCGCAATCACCACCAGAAGTTCGACCAACGTAAAGCCGAACCGTGAAGAGCCAAAAAGAGTTGAGAATTTTGCAGAAAAATGTCGGAAAACCGGACACTTTTCGCTCTCCGTTCTTAACTCTTTCCTACATACTGCCCCCCCCCCCTGTCTTTCCCATTTTAACATTTGACATTTTTCAAAGAAAAACGCCAAAATCCCGACCAAACACATCATTACATTTTTCATTGTCAATCTCCTTATTTTATAAGTTTTCATTGAAATAACCGCGAAACATTGCCGAAAAACAACTCGGCAAGAAAAAAATGTCTCGCAATTGAATGAGTTTCACAGTTTACACAGAACCGAATAAATTGTCAACAGGATTTTTCTTGTTGAAGGAAATTTTTTTGATTTTCTGAATTTCGGGGAGCGTTTGCTATTTTGGAGCGGGTGACCTTAAACAGGGTTGCCCCAAAACAACAAACGCACCCCTTTTTTCGGTAGCGAGGACGCTACCGCTTCTGATTTGTCAAAATATGGGAATCTCTAATAATTAGGAATTTACCGAAAGTTAACGGCGTGGGCTTGCCCCGCGTTGTTCGACTTAACCCCAAAACACGGGGTAAACCCCGTCGTTAAACTATTAACTATCAAATGTTTTTTTCGCAACCTTCCGGTTGCGGCTCTGAAGATGACAATTTTGAGTCTATTTATTTTGCTCTTGGCATGACCCATAGAAATTGATATACTTTTTCGACAATATGGTTATTGGAACCGGTTCGGGTTTTGGCGTGTTTTGTTTTGCTTCGGTGATTATTATTTGAGATTTAAGGAGTTTTATTTTGACGGAATTACAATCGGAATTAACGTTTATCCGTTTTTTACGGGCGGGTATTCTTCTAGCGGCATTGATTGTTGTTCCGGCAACTGCGGTTTGTTGGAATATGATTCCTAAAGATTTTTTGGGCGAGGATCAATATAACCCGCCAACTTCTCCTCATGACCAAGCAATTTATATTCCTCCCACATTGGAAAAATCGGAAAATCTTCATGCCGATAACGAATCGGACACTGAATTGCCGACAACATCTTCTCTCTCTTTCCCGCCTTCTCCTGTTTTTTTTCAGGAACCGTATCAGGAACCTTATAAGTCAAAACCTCGCCAATCACCAAACCGCCAATCGAACTCTTATGAGTCAAAACCGCAGGCAATGATTCCTGAACAAAATGCGTCCATTAAAACAATGGGGGGAACAGACGAGAGAACATGGGAACAACCAATCCCCAATTCTTTCCATATCAATAACAAATCAGCAATCGTTTTAGCCGCAGAATCTTCTGAACGGATACGGAGGGTGAATTATTCTGTTGATCACCGAACAACCGCCGCCGGACTGCAACAAAGTTTTCCGGTACTCGAAAACCAACTGAAACAACTTGGGGCAAAGTATTACCGATTGGAAAAATGGGGCAGTCGCGGTGAATTATTTCGATTTTCCTGCTACGTTTCTTCTTCGGAACCCTATCAGTATCAAAAATATTTTCAAGCAATCGATTCGGATGAGTTGCGAGTGATGGAATCGGTGATTGAAGAAATCAAACGCTGGAAAAAATAAGGATATACTGTCAACGGGTAGAAATGGGTTGTTGTTGTTGATTGACGTAATGGACCTTTTCGCCAACTCAAAAATATAAGTAACTATTCAGTCGTGGTAGGCAACCGACCGCCGGGCGGTTTTAAACAATACGGCGTACTCCCTGTTGACGGCTGAAAATTAAAGACCAACAGCGTACAACACCATAACAAACCAACCGGCGCAACCTTTCGGCGAAAAGTTTTCACTCACGGTTGCCTACTGCCAAGTGTCCTAATT
>JAIROD010000643.1 GCA_031257725.1 Planctomycetaceae bacterium
GAATTAGGGTGTTACGGAAAGAAGCACATTCAATCGCCGAATATTGATCGTTTGGCGGCGCAAGGAACGCTTTTTGAACATGCTTATTGTATGGTTTCTGTTTGCGGTGCGTCTCGTTCGGCGTTATTGACGGGAACACGTCCGAAGTATAACCGTTTTATTTCCGCACATATTTATGCATCCAAAGATGCCCCCAACGCCATTCCTTTGAACACGCATTTCAAAAATCACGGTTACACAACCATCAATAACGGCAAAATATTTCATTTCGCCGACGATCACAACGATGGTTGGAGTGAATCGGCATGGCGTCCGAAAAATCCGAATTATGCGTTACCGGAATCACTGGAAGCGTTGAAGAAAGACCGAGAGTATAAAATCGAAATAGGAAAAAACAAGAACAATAAACCGGACGCAAGAGGTCCGGCATGGGAATCCGCCGAAGTGCCGGACAATTTTTATCGCGATGGTCAGACATTGGAAAAAAGTGTAACCGATTTGCGAAAACTTGCGGCAGACGGAAAACCGTTTTTTCTTGCCGTTGGTTTTTTGAAACCGCATCTTCCGTTTGTTGCCCCGAAAAAATATTGGGATTTGTACAAAAAAGAAGATATTAAACTTCCTGAAAATTTTCGTTATACACCGAAAGATGTTCCCTCTGAAGCGGTTCATAATTTCGGAGAGTTACGAAATTATTCAAATATTCCCAAAGGGCATGAAAAAATCTCCGACGAAACCGCGAAAAATTTATTACATGGTTATTACGCTTGCGTAAGTTACACGGATGCGTTGATTGGTCGTTTGCTTGATGAATTGGACAAGTTAAAACTTTCGGAGAACACAATTATTGTTCTTTGGGGTGATCATGGTTGGCATTTGGGGGAACATACGATGTGGTCGAAACACGCCGTATTTGAGAACACGATGAATGCGCCGTTGATTATCAAATTGCCCGCACAAAAAGAAGCAAAACGGTTTTCGTTACCGGTTGAGTTTATTGATATTTATCCGACATTGAATGAATTGGCGGAATTACCGGAACCGCAAAAAAATCAGTTACAAGGAAAGAGTCTTATTCCGCTGATTGAAAAGCGGGTTGTTTCTGATAAATTGTACGCTGCCGGTCGTTATGGTTCCGGCGATACGATTTTTGACGGACGATTCCGTTACAGTGAATTTCGCACAAAAAACGGAGGCGGCGAATTGATTTCACGCATGTTGTACGACCACAAAACCGATCCGCAGGAAAATGTCAATATTATCAACAATCCTGAAAATTCTGCGGTTATCGAAGAATTGAGCAAAGAATTAAAACGAACCATTGATTTGCCGTAACACAATTTGATTTGTCGGCAATAAATTGACTTCCGAACGTTGGTGTACAGATTTGTCGTAACTGTCTATTTTAATTTTTTGTAATATTTCAGTCGAATTGGCGAAAACATCTTGTTATTGTTTCAACCTTATTTTCACCTTATTTTCTTAACAAAACAACCTTAGTAGCAAGAGTCCTACCCGAAACCAAACCTTATTACCTTATTGTTCCTTTTTTTAATAAGGTAATAAGGTTTGTTTGGTGTGGGAACAATGGCTACTAAGGTTTTTTGGTGAATGGTTTTGTTTGAAAATAAGGTAAAAATAAGGTTTGTTGAAACAATTACCATACGTTGGGGCAAATTCCACTGAAATATCACAATTTTTTATTAGTCCTGCAAGGACTATTAAGTAAAATACGTTATTAACCGTATGCTTTAGCTTACGGTCGGGCAAACGCAATACGAAGTCCCGCAGGGACGACACTTTATTGAGCGAGTCTATTTGATTACTGTTTTGAAATTTTTGAAATTTTCACTTAAAAATCATTGGATTTACTTATGTTTTCAACACGGGATACGCTGAAAACATCAATTGGCTAAAAAAGGACTAAACGTTTTAAAAGTGTCGTCCCTGCGGGATTAGACTAGGGAATCATTCAAATCAAATGCAATTGGTACATGAACGGTAAGAAAACTGATTGATTGTAAAATAGACAGTTACAATGATTTTCTTAATTTTCTTAATCATCGTCTTCATTCAATCATTAAAATCATAGTTCAGCCGTTACCTTGTGTTGCCCTTTCAGGGCGAAAGAATGACCGTTACCCACAAACGGAAAACGCTCCCACTTTCAAACAAAATTTAAGATTATTTATTTTTTTCACCCCCAATCGTCGAAACAATATTTCCGGTACAATAAAAAAAATACCGATGGGTCATTAAAACGATACGCCAGCCAAAATCACTTGCGGCAGAATCTCATTGTTGACGTAATTCTTCCGGAATTTCAAAAAATTTTCGTCTTATGTTAATTTTGTCCGTTTTCTCTAATTCTGCTTTTTCTTGTCGGGTAAGATTAATTTCAAATAATTTATCATCCAGATCAAGTCCTAAATTGAGCGGTTCAATAGACAAAAATTCAACTTCAAAAAAAGCATGTTCTACGTCTTCGCCCAAGACACGATTTTTCAAAACAATATGTTTTGGTATCCACAAATTGGGTTTCGCCTCAAAATATTGTGAAAACTCGTAATCTATTGAAACAAGATTATTGTAATATAATTTCATTGACTGAATCGCATAATTTCTCTCTGAATAAAGATTCATTTCATAGCAAATTTCATTCTTACCCATTTTGCCGAATAAACATTGAACGATTTTTTTACCCTCTTTTGTTGATTCGGTAATACTAACCGGTAATTTACTAACTTTCTCCAATGCCTTAACACTGGACGGCGGAATAAAATCCGAACCGAATTTAAGAAATAGTAAAACATCCGGCTCCGAGTTTACTACGAGACCAACTTCTGATTGCATTCGCATATCATCCGATTGCAACCGATCTAAAATGACAGTAGCAGTAAATTCCCCGCGACCCTCTGTACGCTTTACCGCCGGATGTGTTCCACATGCCCACAAAGACTGATACGTTTTATCATTCACAGAATAATTAATTTGCCCTTTGATAGAATCCGGTTCTTTTTGCAACAAATCTGCAATTTCACTGAGCGGTCTTACATCATTAAATAATAATTCTTCCCTACGCACCTTGCCCGTTTTATAATAATAGGATGTGAGAGAACTTTGTTCCGTTGCAGTCAAGACGGCGAACACGCGAGACCTTGATTCTGCCAAGTGTTTATTAAAAGTTGCATCATCGACTAATCTATCCCTACCGTTTTTCGCAATATAATCTTCTCGGCTTTTTCTATCCTTTGCATCAAGGTCATCGAGTAATTCATTTGCATTGTCCACTTCTTTCTGATCAAATGGTTTTTTTTCACGCACAAGATAAACAACTTTAGCGGTTTTATAGTCAACGATACGTTTGAAGTTTTCCTCCATTTGTTTGGAAATCTCTGTGAATTTCTCAATTGCATCTTCGGCACTTGCCGACACGTTACTGTTTAAGCAGGTGCAGGCAACAAAAACGATAATAGGAAAAATAATTTTTATTGTCATCATTCTCTCTGTTATTAGATATTGTATCATTTTACTAAACTACAGGTATAAACACCAAAATACTGTAAACAATTATATTCTCAACAATCGTTCACTTCAATATCCTTATTGGTCATGTGACAACGAAAACGGCACAGTAGGTAAACGACGTGGTTTACCCTGTGTTTTGGGGTTAAGCCTAACAACGCGGGGCAAGCCCACGCCGTTAACTTTCGGTAAATTCTGAATTATGAGAGATTCCCAGTCGTCGTTTTAACCATTTCCACTGAATAATTACATCATCAGAAAATGGACATTGAAATATTACGAAAGTTGCAATTTATTGACCGTGAATAGCAGAGTTGATTTAATAATTATTTGGTTGCGGTGATGATGCGATAAATAACATCTTTTGGGAGCGTTTTCCGTTTGTGGGTGACGGTTATTCTTTCGCCCTGAAAGGGCAACACAAGCCAGCCCGCCGCAACGCGGCGGGTAATGGTCTGAACTATGATTTTAATGATTGAATGAAGACTATGATTAAGAAAATTAAGAAAATCATAGTCCATCACAAAATCAAATA
>JAIROD010000751.1 GCA_031257725.1 Planctomycetaceae bacterium
AATGACCAACGCAATGAACACGACCTTCGGAAACCGCGGATTGACAAGCAACGGAAAAATGGATACTATCACTAACGGCAGTCATGGAAAATCCTCCTTGAATCGGGAACCACTAAACGTGGGAAACCAAATAATTACTGAAGGATACCATAACTGCCCTTTTTAGACAACTCCAATTTCAAGAAATTAACAATAACATCGAAATTGCAAGCAAGCATTGCTTGACAATCCAATCCAAACTGCCGGTCTTGTCTAAATTACCAACTAGTCTGTGAACGCTAGGAAATATTTTTAGAGATGCCCTATTGACGGATGTCAAAAATCGTGTAGAATTATTATTCACACTTTTGGAATTTTTGGGAATTGCCGTAAACCTTACTTGTAGGAAGTGGGTCTATGCCAAATTTTGCAGTGTGTTATGTATGATCCGTTTAACAATCACTCTAACAAGGCGTAAACCAATGAAAAAAGTTCGATTATTCGTCGCTGTCTGTCTCACGGTTGTCATGTTTGTAAGCATTGTCTATGCCGCAAACGAAATCTGTGTCAATGGACAAAAGACCACAGTGGAAGAGGAAAATTCTTCTTTTGATACACAAGGAAGACTCCACACAACGTATGAGACTACAGTAACAATAAACTCAGATGCCACATGTGTATCAGTAGAGTTTTCTTCAACTTGCGTTACGAATAATGTGTCTCAAATCCGAGTAACAGTTCGTCTCGTAATTAAGAATACTTCTGGTGCTATTGTATATGACTCAACTAGTACTACTTCAGCAGGACCACTGATGAAAGTTTGTAACAACTAATCAGTCGAGTCCTAGACTAATCGGCAATACGGTCAAGGTGATGTTTTCGTCTGAAACGTCACCTTGCTGATAAGTAGAGTAACTTGCCCTACTGCCAAGTGTCTTAATTCCTCTTGATTTTTAGAACGCTGAAAATAACACGATGAACCGTAAATTGCAGCATTTGTTTATCAATGGGAATTAGGACACTTGGCACTACCCTATTTTTATTTTCACTACGAAATACTCGAAAACTTATGAAAAGATTGGAAAAATAATATTCGTGTTCCTTGGCGTCTTTCGGCGTTAAAAATTTGTATGAAAAATTCCAATTACAAATCTAAAAGCTAGGGGTCGATTCGTGTCGCTAGTTATCGATGAATTGTGAATGATAAGAGATTCTCTATTACAAATGATATTCCATTTTAATATCGTGCATTATTGTGTTACTTTAACTTAAAACCAACTTTAAATCCAATGATTTCTGAAACAATTAAACGTACTGGTTTATTTTTATGTTGTTTTTGGGGGTGTTTTTCTGTTGTAACGGCGGAGGTTCCTCATGGCAGCGACGCGAGTGATATTTTGATACAGGCGATTCAAAAGTCCGGTTACAATCCGCAATTGTTTAAATCCGCTTATGCCGTTTTCCAAGTAACAAGCGAAAATATTCGCGAAAAGGACTCTCCGATGTTTGAGAAATCGTGGCGCGCGATGGAAGCACGTTTGAGAGTCAAGAGTAATAAATCTCCAGAGGAATTAGAGAAAGGATTGAAAGATGTCGAGAAAGTGTATCGGCGTTTGTATGGCGCAGGTACTTATTCAGATCATTTCCGCATGACATTTTTGGTTAAGGGCACCTATTATTCTCTACAGACGACATTCGACGAGAAATATCGTCGCGACCACAACATCTTGAATGATGATTCTCTACACACAGATAGACGAGTTAGTAAAGCACATCGACAAAGGTTATTCAATAGGCGTAAGATAGAACCGATTGAAGGTCAAACATCTAGTGATACTCATCTACACCATAGTAATGTAGAAGATGAAACGAGTTGGTGGAAAGCCTCTTTGGATGAAAATGGTCCTATCATATCGGTTAACGAGGATCCATCATCAGAGCATGAAATATTGCTTTTCGGACGGGTTCAAGGATATCTGATCGAGCAATACGTTGAAATGTTGCTAAACGGTTCCGACTACCAAAAGTTTTCCTTTTCACGAAGCGGACAAAAAAAATTTGCCGATTATTGTACAAAAAAGAATATAAAAATTATCAATACCGGAGAAGTAACTTATGATGATAATCAAAAAGCATCTGTTATCGAAGTTTTCATGGGAGATGTTAGAGAAGGGATATTTTGGATTGACGTGAATAGAGATTACGTTTGCCCGCTTGTACAAATATCTTTTGACCGCGATGGCACAAATCCGATCTATGAATGTACCGCAAGCGATTTTGTTCCGGAAACAACTACCAAGTTATGGTATCCTCGCCAATTTAAGATCACTAAAAAATTTGGCGAATTGATGATAAACCAAGAGTATGTGTTGGAACCTGATACGTTACAAATCAATCAACCGGTCTCGGATGATCAATTTGTGATCGACACTCATCCCGGTATGAACATATTTGATAACAGAAAAGGTCATGATAACCAGTATAGAATTAGTGAAGCGGGTACGTTTTCTTTCAAAGGCGGACGTTTTGATCCAGAAAAAATGGATATTCTTGGTCACCATGATAAATTAGTGAAACGTCCATGGACGAATATTGTTTTTGTCGTTGTAGGGACTGTCCTTATAACCGTTGCCGTTATCCGATTGGTTTTACAGCGGATCCGAAAGAAAAAATGAAACATCACTATTCTACTTTGAAATATTATTCTGTCGTTTTGTTGATTTTTTGTTCATCATTTTGCGGATGTGCGAATTCCGACATAAAAAACGGTAATGAAGTATATGTAATAGCGAATCCATCTGTCCTTGATATCGGCGAGGTTCGGGTAAATCAAAATCCGGTGCGTCTTTCGTTTGTTCTTGAAAATCACAGTCCGAAACCTGTCCATATTCGGGATATTATGTCTAGTTGCGGTTGTGCAGTTGTAAAAAAGCCGGACAATCCAATTAAACCGCATGGCAATTTAATCGTTTTTGCAACAATAAACATAAATGGACAAAACGATTGTTTTGCTCATCAAATCTGCGTTCAGGTGGAAGGTCAGGATATGCCCATTTTGATCGAAATAAAAGGACATGTTCTCAATGATTTCCGTTATCTATCGCCTGTTCGTTTGGCTATCGAACAGCGAACAGGTATTGCGAAAGGAACTTTTGAGATTTTTACCAATCAACATCCCAATATCCAATTCTGTTTGGACACATTTCCTAAAGGTATTGCGCTTCATGAAATTTCTCGAAGCAAGTCGGTAAATGAAACATCCATCCGGTTCGGAATAGAAATTGCCGTTTCGGAAAAATCTTTGCCATCCATTTATCATCTGGTACTTCAACCAACGGATCCCCGTATTGTCCCACTCAATATTGAAATACAATGTTTCACTGCCCAATGAAGTGATCTCTATACTTTTTTCACTTTAAATTTCGTTTTTTTGGAAAGTGCTGTAACGGTAACGTCCCGTTGCCGTGAACCTTTTTCGGCAGCGAGAACGTTGCCGTTACCGATTTATCAAAAATATAAAACCGAATTTTAAAGTGTGATGAGTATATCAGTCCCTAACCCGCATAATTCATGTGGGGTCTATTTTCAAGTGGCGAATTTTTTGTAAGATATTGATATTCCACTCGTTAGTCAACATTTTTACTTTCATTCCCCAATTACAATATGTCCCGACACAGTTCGTTATCCGGCAGCCTTGAGGCGGGTTCTCGGAAAAAAATCGAAGTCGATTTCAATGGCGGTCAGATTAGCAGTGACGGCGGTCTTCTTCTTTTGCAGCAGGTCGCCCAAT
>JAIROD010000797.1 GCA_031257725.1 Planctomycetaceae bacterium
AACCCCAGTCCGGCAATCATTGTTGTCTGAAACATGGATGTGGCACACCGTGAATAAGCGTACATTGTTGCATTCCGTTGCGTCATTCCCTGATCAATTCCGTCACGAAACCATGTTAGAAAATGAATGGTATCGTCCACCGAAATTCCCAACGCCACACTTGCCGTCATCATCGTTCCAACATCGACCAAAATACCAAACTGTCCCATAAAACCAAAAACAACAATAACCGGAAAAAGATTGGGAATCATCGCGCATAAACCGGCAATCGGATTCCGCAAAATAAATCCCATCGTGATCGCAATCATAATAAACGAAGTAATAAAACTGTCACGTAATCCGGTAAGAAGTTCGTGTTGCGTTTTATAAACGACCGGCACCATGCCCGTATAAACCGCTTCAATCGGTTTATTCGTGAACCCTAAATCAGCATGTTCTGCAGGATGTTCCGCCGGTTCCGCCGATTGAACGGCAACGTCTTGTTGCGGAAAAGATTGGTTAATCGTTTTTTCTATGATCGGATCAACAACATTTTTAACGTCCTGAATAAACATAGCGTAATCAATATCCTTTTTAAGCGACCATACCCGAATACTGATTCGCCAAAGATCATATCCGTAATTCTTTTCCCACTGAATTGCTTTTTCGTGAAATAATTGCATTTCTTCTTTGGAAATACCGGCAACTTCATTTTCCGCTCCATGATTGATCAACATTTTGAGATCAACAATTCCTGCACGGACAAGACGGAACGCGTCGTCGGCGGTGATTCCGAGTTCCGAAAGCGTTTGCTGTAATCGCGGGCCGTCGGCAAGCAAAGAACGGTCACACTCAACCGTTACATAATCTTTCATTTCGCTGCGTCCTTTTTCGAGCATAATATTTGCCGCCCGTTCCACCGCGATTTGTCGTGCGCTTTTCCGTGTTCCTTCAAAACGCGGAATGACCGGCATCATGGTTTCCGCCGAAATAACTCCGCCAATGTCTTCCGCAAGTTTTGTCCGTAATTCATCGTCAATATCTTCAATCAGACGGAGCCGGTTTAATGTATTGAATTTACATTTTTCGTTATTGAATTTGATTACAATTTCCATTGGAACCAAAGGCCCTAGTTGTTCTTCAAGCCAGGTGTAATGATGAATAATTTCCGAGTCTGCCGAAAAGAACCGCATCATTTTTACGGAAGTTTGGATGTGATACATTCCATAACCTAAAAATATCATTGTTGCGGCGCACAGCAGTGAGACAATCAGGTTATTCCGTATGACGAATCCGCCCCAAACCCGCCAGATTTTTTGCATGATGGAATTATGCTTGACATGGAGCGTACGTTCGGAAGCGATTTTGTGTGACGGATAAAAATGGAGCAGTGTCGGCAGGTAATAGAATAAAAGAACAAGTTGCAGAAGAACACCTAAGGCGGAATACACTCCGAATTTTGTAATGGGAACCAGATGACTGGTGTAGAGTGAAAGAAGTCCGAGTGCGGTGGTGAAGTTGGCGAAAAAACAAGGAGTCCATGCGTGTCGGACAGCGCGTTCCGGCGCCATATCGAGACCATGTTCACGAATTGCGTCGTGATAATAGTTAATAAGATGAATTGCTCCGGACATTGCCAAAACGTAAACGAGTGCCGGCATACTGAGTAAGATAGCGTCGCAGGTTCCGCGAGTTAGTGAAACGCTGGCGAGTGCGACTCCGGCACTGATAATGGCAATCCAAAACACAAAAAACGTCAACCGGAGATCGCGAAAACAAAGCCATGCGAGAAAAAGTCCGATCATTCCGCAAATTCCGGCGAGTCGGCGAAGAGTGTGTTCCCCTTCGTGGGTGATGGCAACATTATCAACCGGCGGACCGCCGATAATCACTCCGGTCATATCCGGGTGACGACCATAAACAATTTCTTTAACTGTTGCAACAACACCGCCGACAATTTTCAGATAAATGGGACGAGTATCAATTTCTTTCGGAGCCTGAACACCGCATTCTCGACCGACTTCACGGATTGCTTCGAGAACTTTCGCCAGGTCTTTACCTTGCGGAGCTTCTTTGGTCAGTGTAACAATTAACGCGGAACACTGACCGTCGGGACCGATCAAGGTTCCTTTGAGTTTTTCGCGGATTTGTTTATCGGTCAGACGGATTCCGCCAACGCCGGTACCGGAATAACGGTCTTTGAGTATTCGAAACAAACGCGGTCCGGTAATCACGGATTTGAAATAATCCAGATATTCCGGACGCTTTTCCGATTCTGCCGATTCAGCGTGTTCGGCAGTTTGGGGATTAACTGTGTTTGAACTTGGTGTTGTTTGTGATTCGGCGGCGGCTGATTCTGAGGTCGTTGATTTAGCGGCGGTTGAGTCGGTAATCGTTGAGTTGGTTGGTGATTCGGACGAAATCGTTTCCTCTGTTGTTTTATCTGATTCCAAAACCAATTCCGCTTTGAGATGTTCGTCAGCCCACTGTCCGACATTGTCAATAGTCTGACCGGGAACGAGTTTTTGCGCAAACATTTCGAGTCGGAAATCGTCCATCGTGCAACCTTGCCAACTAACGACCACAAAACGTTCAAACGGAAAATTTTTGAGAAACCATTGATATTGTTGTGTTTCGACAAAATAATTCGGTAACCAGTCGGCGACATTGTTGGAGTTACTCATCAATGTCCGTTTTGTTCCCATCCAGACAAAGGGTAAAAGAAAAAAGATTATCACAAGGATACGGAATCCATACCGATTAAAAAATTCGTTGCGCATTCTTTTTGATTTTAACGGAGATTTGATTTTAATGGAGAAAGGGAAATAACTATTTTCAACCAATTTTCACATTATACTCAATTTTTAAAAAAAAGAATAGCCCTAAAATAACCGCAAGAAAATTCATAAAACTATTGAAAATAACATTTTACCTCTCCACACTAATCCGTAATATTAACGCTGTTTATCTATTTTAATACACTATTGGAAATCTCTTAATAATTCAGAATTTACCGAACGTTAACGGTGTGGGCTTGCCCCGCGTTGTTAGACTTAACCAAAGAACACGGGGTTTACCCTAATACTACTGTAATCTTATTTTTCAAGTTTTTTTGTTTTAATTTTTTGAATTTTTTTTCAAATTTTCATTTATTCTGTTTTCCGTTGTCTTTGTGAAATTTTATTTTTTTGGGG
>JAIROD010000888.1 GCA_031257725.1 Planctomycetaceae bacterium
GATATATTACAAAAATGATAATCCTGTTATTTTTCCGTGTGTACGGTGAGTACACCGCACACACGGCTACATTGGAAATGTCCTTGCAGGACTAATAAAAATTAAAATAGACGGTTACACAAAAATTCCGTCCCGCTAGGGACGACATGTTGGTAGAAAATGACATAACAAAAATTATTCGCGTCCCGTAGGGACGCAATGTTGGTGAATTTATATTTGGTGTTTTTTCTACCAATATGTTGTCACTACGGGACAGAAAAAGGACATTTACCGGTTTCTATCACGGTGTACTTGACAATTTCTGATTCTCCGATTAATCTTATCCCCAATGCGGGGTAATTCCGCATTGCTTGAACACGCGAAAATTACCACAAAACCGTTGTTTCAAGCAACGTAATCGCATTTTCTTCTGGAAAATACGACGGCAATTTGTTTTTATTAAAAAACACAAACACCCCAAGCGCGAATGTTCGTCTTCCTTTCAAAAAGGGGAGCAACGTTTCGCGTCTGGTGTTTGGGCCGTGGTAAGCCTTCGCGTGGGACGCAAACTTGTTCCCTTTTTCTATGCGCTGAAAACATTTTCTTTTCGCACGGATTTACGGGATTTTGCCAACCGCCGTCTCTGTTGTTGTATCCGCTCATGCCGAAATCGTTGATTGAATTGTTACCGGAAGTCGTTGCCGACGGGAAAAAAGAAGTCGAAAAAATTCTCAAACGTCTCGAAAGTGATAATAAATTGTTGTTACAAACTAATGAATATGTTCTGTCCGGAAAACAAACCGGCGGACTATTTCAGGGAGAAGTCCGTCAATTCAAAAAAATAGATTGGTTGAACCGTCTGGTTTACGGCGACAATCTGCTGGTGATGCAAGCATTGTTGGCAGGAGACAAAACAACCAATTTACCGTCCATGCGCGGGAAAATTGATCTCATTTATATTGATCCGCCCTTCGATTCCAAATCCGATTACCGCACAAAAATTACCTTGCCGATGGGAAAAAATGCCGGTGATATTGAACAAAAACCTACCGTCATTGAACAATTCGCCTATTCCGACACTTGGAAAGACGGAACAATCAGTTATTTGAAAATGCTTTATCCTCGTCTTGCTTTAATGCGTGAATTACTTTCCGAACAAGGTTCAATTTACGTACATATTGATTGGCATGTTGGGCATTATGTGAAATTGTTGATGGATGATGTATTTGGAAAGGATAAATTTATCAATGAAATCGTATGGCATTATCCTGATAATTTTCAGGGTAATGTCAAAGGTTTTGCAACAAACCACAATAACATTTTTTGGTACACTAAAAGTGATGATTACATAGCAAAACCTGTGATGATACCACTTGATAAGGTTACAAAACGAGATAAACGTGTGTGGTCTAGCGAACTGAAAAAACTTGTTTCACTACGAGATAATGATGGTAAACTAATTTACGAGGATTTTACAGAAAAGAAAGCCGATGATGTATGGGTGATTGGGCAAAGCTCAACAACAAAATCGACAAGTAAAGAATTTTTAGGTTACGCAACTCAAAAACCGGAAAAACTTCTTGAACGAATATTGAAAGCGTCATCGAATGAAAATAGTATTGTTGCAGATTTTTTCGGCGGAAGTGGTACAACGGCGGCGGTTGCGGAAAAACTTGGTCGAAAATGGATTACGTCCGATATTGGCAAACCAGCGTGTATGATTATGCGGAAACGGCTCATTGATATTGACGCTCAACCGTTTCTTTATCACGCTATCGGCGATTATCAACGTGAAGCGTTTTTGCACGATAAATTACATGATAAAACACGTAAAAATATTTCCGATCTTGCGAAAATTGTGTTACATCTTTTCGGAGCGATTCCGTTGACACAAAACGATACGTCGGAAAATTCGAATCATCATCTCGGACAACTCCGCGAAAAACGGACGCTCGTTTATGTTGACAGCCCGAACAAAATCACAAACGGCAACACCATCAAAACCGCACAAAAACTTCGCGGTTCTTTCATGGGCGGTTGGAAAAAGGTGATTGTGTTAGGTTGGAATTTTTCGTTCGATATTGGCGCGGCATTGCAAAATACGGATAAAACGGAAATCGAAGTACTGGTTATTCCGCCGGATTTACTTGATCTGCTCAAAAAGAAAGATTACAAAAAATTGATCGACGAAGGGCAAGTGCGGTTTTCGTCACTGCAATATCTCACCATCAAACCGCCGAAAATCAAACCCGCTAAAGAAACCACTGAAGAAACGCTGACGGTGGAACTTGAAAATTATGTTTTGCTTTCGCCGGATGTTTTGCCGCTTGACCGGCAAAATAAAGAAAAAGTTCAACAAGTCATCACAAAGAATCCGCTTGATTTGATTGAGTATTGGTCGATTGACCCTGATTATGACGACACAACATTTCGCAGTTTGTGGCAGGATTACCGAGAAAATACCGAAAGTAACCGAGACGGTTTACATGTTGTACGTAAAGCGGTTATTACGGTCAAAGCAAAACCGAAACGAAAAATCTGCGTCAAAGCAGTCGATGTGTTCGGTTTTGAAAGTATGTGTGTTGCAGTGTGTGTTGCAGAGGTGTAAAGGTAGCTGTCTATTTTAATTTTTATTAGTCCAGCAAGGAC
>JAIROD010000897.1 GCA_031257725.1 Planctomycetaceae bacterium
GAACCTCTAATAATTCAGCATTTACCGAAAGTTAACGGCGTGGGCTTGCCCCGCGTTGTTCAACTTAACCCTAAAACACGGGGTAAACCCCGTCGTTAACTATTAATTAATAGGCATAAAATAAAAAATTGAATTATTAGAGATGCCCATTTGTAAATTATCTACTCCTCACATTTTAAAATTCGGCTCTTAAACACCCGAATACACGGAACACATAAAACATAACCATTGAAATTCCGTGTTTTTCCGTGATTGCTGTGTTCAAAACAACAAAAGTGAAAATCGAATTTTAAAAGTGAATAGGAGTATATCTCTTTTTTCATAGTTTTCCAGTCATAAAACGATGGTCGAAAAAAAAATCCGAAAAAAAAAGAACGAGTTAAGCGGTTTTGAAAAAAAGCCGGTAACTTTTCCAACAACGTTGCCGGCAGTCGAATCGGATCATTTATCGGATCATTTGGAGATGCAGCAACGATTGGGAGCGGTTGCGTTTGTTGAACATATTGATTCGGATGAATATGAAGAGGACACTGATATTCTGTCGTTGGAGACGCTTCGGAATGCGTTTGCCAATTTATCTGAAAATAATCGGAATGATAAACATGAGGAAGAGTCGGAAACGGAAGAATTTCTTTCGTATCAACCCGATGATGGTTCACCGGAAACAGAAACTATTTCGGAAATAGAAACGGAATTGGAATCGGAACATACGGTTGATTTGAATCCTCGTACCATTCTTGAAGCAATGCTTTTTGTGGGAAATTGGGATAACCGCCCATTGAGTGCTTTTCGGGCTGCTGAAAAAATGAGAAATGTTTCACCGGAAGAGATTGACGAGGTTGTTATTGCGTTGAACCGTGATTATCGGCAATTGGGTTGTCCTTACACGATTCTGAAAGAATCCGATGGTTACCGAATGGTGTTGCGTCCGGAATTTGACCCGATTCTTGCCAAATTTTATGGAAAAATCCGAGAGGCAAAATTATCACAGCAGGCAATTGACACGTTAGCGGTTGTGGCTTACCGTCAACCGATTTCGACAGATGATGTTCAAAAAATCCGTCGTCAACCCAGTTCGGCATTGCTGAATCAACTGGTTCGGCGCGGCTTGCTTGGTGTTGAACGTGAAATCCGTGATAAGAAAAAAATCATGCTCTACCGGACAACAGATCGATTCCTTGAACTTTTTCAACTCGATTCCATTGATGATTTACCGGTTGCCGGAGAAATCGATCTAACGCAACGTTTTTAATTCGCTCTGCTAACTTTCGGTAAATTCCGAATTATGAGAGGTTCCCAATAGACAATTACATTCCCAACTATCAACTATTAACTATTAACTATTAACTAAAAAATGGATATTCTTGTTCTTGATGAATGGCTTCCTTCTGTACACAATTCAGGGAAATCGATTAGGACTTTTCAACTTCTTGCTCCTCTTGCCAAACAGCATCGGATTACTTATCTCGCCCATTGTGATTCCGGCAATCAGGCTGAAAATATCCGAAAGATGGAAAATGCCGGATTTGAAGTTATTGTTGTACCGCGTCCCGCAATTTATAATTCCGTTCCGAAAATTATTCTTGGAACCCTTCCTGCCTTCTTTCATCCGCTTCCCCTTTCCGTCCGGCGACATTTTTCGTACAACTATTCGAAAACACTTCGGCAATTGGTACGGGAAAGACATTTTGATCTGGTTCATATCGAATGGACTCACTATGCCGTTTATCATTCTTGTATTGGTCATTTGCCGCAGTTTATTTGTACGCATAATATTGAATATCTTTCATGGAAACGTGTTACAAAAGCATCGCGGAATCCATTCAAGATATTGCTTGGAATCCATGAGGCGTTGAAACTTTATCGTTTTGAAAAAAAATATTACCGGAAAGCCGATTATCTCTCCGTCGTTTCCGACGACGATGCCCAACGTTTACGCAACGAATTTGGACTCAGTGAATTTTGTGTTATTCCCAATGGAGTTACGATTGCACCGTATGACGAAATGGAAAACACGCCGAAATCCAATCATCTGGTGTATTGCGGTTCGATGGATGCGTTGGTGAATCAGGATGCGGCGGCATGGTTTATTCATGATATTTTTCCATTGATTCTGAAACGGAAACACGATGTAACATTAACCGTAATCGGTCGTAAACCGCCGGAATGGCTTCTGAAACTGCAAACCGATCAGATTCGTTTTACCGGTTCTATCTCTGATGTCCGGCAACCGCTCAAAGAAGGAACTCTGGAAATTGTTCCGCTTCGTATTGCCGGCGGTTCACGGCTTAAAATTCTTGAAGCGTTTGCCGCAAAAGTTCCAGTCCTCTCAACAACCGTCGGCGCAGAAGGATTGAATATCGAAAACGGTACAAATATTGTTCTTGCCGATACGCCTGCAACATTCGCCGATCGTTGTATTGAATTGCTTGACGATTCGGCAAAACGTGCGCGGTTGGTTCAAGCGGGACGTCAACTCGTTGAGGAACAATATGACTGGAGCCGGATTTCACCGTTGGTCGAAAACGCTTGGCAAAAAACAATTGAATTATTCAACGCAAAACAGTAACGGATGCTCTTTACGCGGCGCAAGCCCACACCGTTAACGTTTGGTAAATTCTGAATGATGAGAGATTCACATTATTGAATAGATCGGTCGATGGTTTTAACTGTCGGTAATAGGTAACTGTCTATTTTGTTTTAATTTTTTGTAATATTTCAGTGGAATATTCCTGATTTAGGGGAGAGTGGATGCCCCCCTACAAACCTTATTTTCAACCTTATTTTCTTAACAAAACAACCTTAGTAGCAAGAGTCCTACCAGAAACCAAACCTTATTACCTTATTGTTCCTTTTTTTAATAAGGTAATAAGGTTGGTCTTTTATTGGTCTTTTGGCTACTAAGGTTGTTTTGTTTGAAAATAAGGTAAAAATAAGGTTTTTTAAAGCAATCCAATACGTTTTCGAAAATTCCACTGAAATATTACAAATAGACAATTCTCCGCTTTTCGCTCTCCGCTTATCTGAGGTTCTTGAAAATACTGATGTTCTTTATTATGATAGTTTTATTCTGATTTCATTGTCAACATTGTTTCAGTTCAAAGGAGAGATCAGATTGCGTCAAAATCATCAACCTTGAAATATCCGTCTCCCATCTAAAATCTTCCATTATCTATGCGTCCTTCTTACAGTATTGCGATTACAATAGGTTTGATTACCTGTCTTTCTTCGTTCATGTTGGGGCTTGGACAAAATGAATCCATTTTGCCCATCCTCATGTTTATCACCGCAGTTGTCAGTTTTTATCTC
>JAIROD010000896.1 GCA_031257725.1 Planctomycetaceae bacterium
AAAAGTATTATCCGAAACACAAAGAATAATACTTGCCTACTCTCCGCGATCAACTATTGACCATCAACTCTCCGCTACAGCAAAGAGTCCTTTGTCCACTTTCGTGAAACGGGAAGCATTGCCTTTTCGTTTCATTTCAGTTTCCATGGCGGCGGAGATGGTTGCGTCGGGAGTGCGTCCTCGCAATTCACAATACCCTTTTTCCAAGGCGAGTTTCAAAATTTCCTTCACCCGCATTGGCCGCCCTTCTTCTAGTAACACTTTGTAGGCGGCATCCAACCCGGACATGACGCCGATGGTGTGCCCACCTTTCCGTTCGGTAATTCCGGCGTTCCTTACATCGGTGCGAGCAGTTTCGGCTTCCCTCTCCGCCTCCTTGACCAAATTTTCGGAACAAAAACCGTACTCAAAAGCGCGTTTCGCAATATTAGCGCGAATTGTTGCGGAACGTGCCGCCGCGAGTAATTTTGCGGCAAGATCGCCATTGAACGGTGCCGATTTTTTCGGTAACGTTTTCATCGGAACAGTCGCGTTCCCCTGTTCCTTAGATTGGTCAACGAATTTTTGTTTTGGAATCTTTGATTCGTTGGATTCGTTGAAACCTTTCGGCTTTTTGAATTCCTTTGGTTCCTTAAGTGCCTTTGTTGGTTCTTTCGGTTTGATTTCTTTAAGGAACCGTTTTGAATCTTTGACGGACATTGATTTACCGGATTCCGTTTAGCAAATCCATGACCCGTGTTTCGGATCGAAATTTTTGACCTTCACTTTTGAGATACTTTTCCCGAAAGTGATTTCGTAACTCCGTCCAATTTGAATTGATGTTGCTTTCATAAGAAAGTCCCCTGTGTAAAATTGTTGTTGAAGTAAAATGGGTTTATTGATTAATAGGCTTAATCAATTTTGAAATGATTTTTTGCATACATGACCGCGGCTCCGAGTCGCATACTCATGCGTCGCAAATGATTCCGCTTTGTAATGATTTTTGAACATTGCTCTGTGGCACTTAACATAAGAAACATCTTGTTGCACTCATCCATCATTTTTTGAACACGTTCAATCAGAGAATAGATTGAATCCCAATCATCCTTGCAGCCGCTGAACGAAATGAGATCATAAATAGAACCTTCGGTACGTTGACATTCGTTTAGTAATTTTTTTGCATCAGTAATGATCGTCATTGTTTAGACTCCTTTGTTGAAAGTTTTTGTTTTTTTGTAACGCTCTACGTCAAGCATTTTCCACAGAATACCTCTTTTGTTTCCTACCGCAACCCATACCCCAAAAATATTTTGTAAAAGAAATAGTTAGTAACAGGAAATAAGTTTTTTTCTCTAGGATACCTTTTTATTCTATAAACTCAACCTCTTTCAAGAAAGTATTTTGGAACGATAAATTACCGCCAACGCGTGATGTTGGGATCGTTTTGATTCAAGGCATCAATGTTCGAGTCCACAGCGGGTAATGGCGGATTTAGTACGATAATGTCCTTCGGAGCGAATGGCAGAGTGGTACTCCAATCTAAAAATAGTTGATGAACCGTTCCGTATTCCGGTTCGTTTCCCGGTCGCCTTACGGCGATGGTCACGTAGGCAGGAGCGTTTTGTTGAAATGTAGTACGATATTCGGTTTGAGAAGGAAGAAGCCAAACTGTTTCATCAGGAGGACGTGTTACATCAATCGAAGTCTCTGGTGAATACCATAAAGCAAACAGACAATCATCTGCTTCCCCTTGATTTGCCGACCATTCGATAATAGTCATTCCTTGTGAAATTGATGAACGTAAATTATAAATGTTCGGAAATGGAGAAACTTCTTTACCGTTCCGAATAGAAAGCATTCGAATATTCCTATCTTGGCAATCTTTCCAAAACAGTGATGATGTTAAAACAAAAATTTCATAATCACCTTCCGGTAAGAAAATATCTATTAAAGAATGATCATTTGAATCCTATGAATAAAATCGAGATCAATTACTATATCAGTAATAATATTTCGTACTAAAATTCTCCAATCTGGTTATACAAACACATGATAATCCAATCACTGTAATGTCCAATTTCATCGAAGTGACCGTGATTTTGATAAATGCAACGATTCAGAATATCTCTGCCAAAGATATAATACAACCATTAATCCGTCGGCAATTTCTCAAAGGAAAATATTGTATCAAAACGATTTCGAATATGATCCCGAAAAGGGATATTTAGCGGTGAATAGTAAAAACTAGCCCAAGTTCCACAACTAAGTTGCAAGTGAAAAAATTTGATTTTTTGTAATATATCAGTGGAATATTTTTTAAATTGGTCTTTTCGTGAAATTTTAGGATTTGTATAATTCGTAGATGTTAGCTTGCTCCTTATCTGATTTTGATATTTCTGAAATTTTACGTAATGGTTTCGATGAATCCGTTGCTCGTGAAAAGTATGCGCAAGGCGAGGAGGTCGTGGTTTGGGTGATGTTACAACTTGCGGTGTTGGCTCAAGGGACATCCGCTCAATCTTGCCCTATTCCTCCGTCCACCCCATCCGGTGCAATTCCTGTTTATCAAAAAGAGTTGTCTAAAAGACGTTGCCGTAAACCCGGCGCGAAACCGGGTCATTCTGGCTCCCATCGTCTGCCTCCAGAAAAAATCACCCATCAAGAAAACCATCGTGCGGAATGTTGTCCTGATTGCGGCTGTCCCTTATACTTTTCTCACTTTAAAATTCGGTTTTTGTTTTTTGAAATGATCACGGAATATGCTTATTTTTAAGGATAAAACGCATCCTGCGTATGTTTCAAAAACCGAAAATTAAAGTGTAATGAGTATACGTCCACGCAACCGAGTACGCAAACGCTACATTGAAGACATCCCTGAAAATAACACGCCGGAAATTATCGAACATTTGCTCCATCCGTCTTATTGTCCGCATTGCAAAAAAGTTGTTGAGCCGGTTGTTTCTGACGCGATGCCTGGTGCGCTTATTGGACATCGGACGGTCGTTTTTACGGCAATTTTACATTATTTTATTGGAGTGACCATTCTCAAGATCATCAGCATATTCAATGTCCTGTTTTATTTCAAATTGACATCTGGTGGACTTATTGCTCTTTGGCATCGTCTTGCGAAGTTGTTTAAGCCGTGGTATGAAGAGATTGCGGAATCGGCGAGAAATTCGAGTGTTCTTCACGCGGACGAAACCGGCTGGCGTGTTGGTGGCAAAACGTGTTGGCTCTGGTGTTTTACTAACCAAGACACGACTTATTATGTTATCGATAAGAGTCGCGGCAGTCCGGTGGTGAAACGCTTTTTCAAACAGGTGTTCAAGGGAATTTTGATTACGGACTTTGGGAGTGCGTACAACGCGGTCGTGTACGCTGGAAAACAAAA
>JAIROD010000901.1 GCA_031257725.1 Planctomycetaceae bacterium
TTCACCAATATTGCTTCCCTACGGGACGCAGATCATTTTGTTATACCGTTTTCTACCAAGATGTCGTCCCTAACGGGACGGGAATATTCGGAAATGCAATCAAACCACTGAATAGATACAAATTTCCTTCAACAAGAAAAAATCCTGTTGACAATTAATTCTGTTCCATGTAAACTGTAAAACTCATTCAATTGCGAGACAGTTTTTTTTCTTGCCGTGTTGTTTTTCGGCAATGTTTCGCGGTTATTTCAATGAAAACCTTATAAAATAAGGAGAACAACGATGGAAAATTTAGTAAAATGCTTTGTCGGATTTTTCGTGATGCTATGGACGAAAAATCAAATGTTAAAATGGACAAGTTGCACAAAGCAGGGGGGGGGGGGGCGGTTGGGAGTAAAGAGTTAAGAACGAATAGTAGAAAATGCTCGGTTTTCCAACACTATTCGGCAAAATTCTCAACTCTTTTTCGTTCCTCATCGTTCGGCTTTACCTTAGTCGAACTTCTTGTGGTGATTGCGATTATCGGCGTGTTAATCGCTCTTCTGTTGCCGGCGGTTCAGGCAGCCCGTGAAGCCGCCAACCGGATGTCGTGTACCAGTAATCAGAAAAATATCGCTTTGGCAATGCAAAATTACCACGATGTTAATTCCGTTTTTCCCTACGGCGGAATCCCGTACCACGAATATCAGTATGACGGCGGCGCAACCGGTTTCACCTACGACAGTCACTCTTGGGTTTCACGGTTCCTGCCGTTTATCGAACAGACGGCAATGTTTCAAAATCTAAATTTAACTCTCGCGGTTGGTAATGCCGGAGGCGATGGGCATTATCAATTCCGTCGGGCAATTTTCGATTTTATGAAATGTCCCTCCGACAAGCGGGTTGTTGCCGAACCCGGAAATTCCAATTGGGGAATTTCCCGCGATAATTATGTTGTCAATATGGGGCGAACTGATCTTGGCGGTTACAACGGCGGTATGACCGGCTCACCAATTACAGATACCGATTATCTGAATTATGGTGCGCCGTTCAGTATTGGGCGTTTTGACAATCCCACCGTTCCTTCCGGCTTTAAACCAATTCTTACCGGTATGAATGATGCCGGCGACGGAACAAGTAATACGCTTATGGTTTCCGAAGTTGTTGTACCGAAAGATGTTGGTTATCAGGGTTATGTCGGTATTCCGCGATATGCAGGCGGTGCCGGTTTTACAACATGGTTTCCGCCTAACGGAACCGGAGATTATTTGGCGCGGCAATGTTATATTCAAGACGATCCGGGAGTTTGTACTAAACCCGGTTCATGGACGGAAGCCAGACATGTTCCGTTTGCGATTATCACCGCACGAAGTAAACACCCCGGCGGTGTGAACGCCGCTTTGATGGATGGTTCTGTCCGGTTTTTCACGTCAAGCGTCAATATTGATTCATGGCGGGCATTTTCAACCACTCAAGGAAATGAAACCGCCAGTCCGTAAATCCGTCTTTCAACGTCATTCCCATTTATTTATTCACCGCTGTTTTTTATTTTAAACTCAACATGTACCTAAAAACGCAAAATTTATTTTTGTTTCGGAATCAATTGAAACGGATTTTAATCGTTCCGATTTTACTGCTGATTTTATTTTTGAATTCTTGTTCGTCCAATGAGCGCGGGATTGTTATTTCCGGCAATGTTACATTAGACGGAACTCCAATTCCAAACGGACAGATTCATTTTTTGGATCAGCAAACTCAAGTACCGGTAACCGCCGGAATCCGAAACGGTAACTATTCCGTGTCCATCGAACCGGGAGAAAAATCGGTTAAAGTATTTGCGGAACGGGTGATCGGAAAAATACCGCGTGATCCGGCACAACCGGACGGTGAAACGATTGATCAAACGGAACAATATGTTCCGAAAAAATTTAACGATAAATCAGAATTAAAAATAACGGTTATCAATCCAAAGGAAGTTCACAATTTCAACCTCAAAACTTCCGAACCGTGACATTTTGTTACTTTTATCAAAACTATCAAAACCTATTTTCAACTTTTAATTTTTAACCTTCAACATTCAACATTTAAGGAGTCCTATTTATGAAAAAGTCAACTATTTTCGGTTTTACACTGGTCGAGTTGTTAGTTGTTATTGCGATTATTGGCGTATTGATTGCTTTGCTGTTACCGGCGGTTCAGGCGGCTCGCGAAGCGGCACGGCGCGCACAGTGTACGAATAACATGAAACAACTCTCCTTATCGTTTCACAACTTCCATGACGTTAATAAACGTTTTCCGAATGGATGTTATGAACCGATTTTTTTGAGTTACAAATGTCAGGACGGAGCCAAACCATACCATATCGAATGGTATTCGTCGTTGGTTGCCGATCTTCCTTTTATTGAGCAAACATCGCTTTACAACACTGTTATCGGAATGTTGTCACAAAGTTACGCGAATCAGGCGGCAACACAATATGCGTTGCCGATTTCATTTAGCGGCGTACCCATTCGCGATCAGAACAATGCGCCGTCGCCTTATGCGGAAAAGATCAGTGCGTTTCTTTGTCCTTCGGATCCCAACGGACGAACCGGTTCCGAAACAGACACAGGGCGCAACAATTATCAACTTGCGGCGGGTGATTTTTGGGATCACGCACGTTATACCGCCCAACGCGGTTTTTACCATGCCGGAAATGTTGATAATGTTACCGATTCCTCATTTATTCGAACAATATCTTCTATTTTTGACGGAACCAGCAATACGATTATGTTCGGCGAAGTAACAATTAGTGAATCGCAAACAGACCGAGACAACAAACGCGGTATTGTCCGTGTAACACGGACAGGAACGCCTTCCGACTGTTTTGCCGCCAAAGGAACCGGAGGAGAATTGGCCGCAACAATTACCGATGTCCGAAGTACAAAAGGTTGGTCATGGTCAGCCGGATATTGGGGATGTACCGGATTTTCAACAATGCTTCCGCCAAACCAACCTTCATGCGCTGAAACTTATCAACACGGAGCATCATTAACGGAAGGAACTTTTCCGCGTGTCGATCTTCAAGACCCATTGATTACGGCAAGCAGTAATCATTCCGGCGGAGTTAATGTTGCAATGGCAGACGGTTCCGTGAAATTTATTTCCGAAACAGTTAACGCCGGCGATATGAATTACGCACCGGGTAAACCGGCTTGGACTGGTGATTGGTGGAAATATCGCGGAAAATCAACCTACGGCATTTGGGGAGGATTGGGAACTGTTGCCGGTAAAGAATCCGTAACTCCATAAAAAATATCGTAATCATTCGTACAGAATTTGTAAATTCACGCAACATTTATAAAAGAGAGGCAATATTTCACCGAAGGGTTTTCATCCGCTGTTGCATCCGCAATAGCCGATTTCAACCTAATAGATGACATGATTTAAAATCAGATGCCAAAATTCATGCAATACCAAGTAATGACTATTGTTAATCTGATTCACTGTCGGCGAGTACGCCGACGCAATGTTTCGGCGAAACATTGCCTACCTTTTGATTTCCATTCGTAAATAAATTTACGAAAATTCCACTGGAATATTATTCCACTTCAACTAAAACTATTTTTTAAAAATACAATGAAACACTTTTTTTCAATTTTTGTTATCGTTTTCTGTTTTGCCGCTGTTTCGTTAATGGGTTGTTCTGAAAGCAATATCATTGACACGGAAGCGGTAACCGGAACAGTTACATTCAACGGGCAACCGCTTGAAGGTGCGTCTGTTTCGTTTTCTCCCAAAGTGTCCGGTCAAGGAACGCCTGCAACCGGAATTACCGATACGCAGGGCAACTATGTTCTTCAAACACCGCTGGGAGCCGCTCAAGCCGGAACTTCGCAAGGGGAATATATTGTGTTGATTCGGAAATACACGGCAAAATCAACGGGACAAAAACTCAAAAATGAGCGAGGCGGTGAAACGGAAATGACTCAACCGGTTAATATTCTCCCTGAAATTTACGCCGATCCGACAAAAACTCCGTTGTCCGCTTCCGTAAAATCAGGGAAAAATACCTACGACTTCGATCTTAAAGATCAATAAAAAACGATACGTTTTCTATACTCGTTATACTGGAGCGTTTTTCCGTTTGTGGGTGACGGTCATTCTTTCGCCCTGAAAGGGCAACACAAGCCAGCCCGCCGCAACGCGGCAGGTAACGGCAAACACCATCAACGCCCTGAAAGGGCAGTAGATCATTGAGAGTTGAACGTGGAGATCGATAGTATCGCAAGCGGAATGATGGACGTGTGGGGCGTGTAATCCGCGTCTGAACGATGATTTTAATGATTGAATGAAGACTATGATTAAGAAAAGAAAATCATAGTCAATCACAAAATCAAATAAATCACGGTTCAAGACCCTTTTGCAACACTCTCCACTTTCGACGAATCTATTGCCCTTACAGGGCGTTGATTTCTTGGGCAATCGAACCCGCCGCGATGCGGCGGGCTGGCATGTATTGCCCTTTCAGGGCGAAGGATTGACCGGCCCCCCTAAGAAGTGGGGAGAACATCGCCCTCAAACGCCAAACGCTCCCTTTGACAACCAGCCTCTG
>JAIROD010000902.1 GCA_031257725.1 Planctomycetaceae bacterium
TTACCAATATTGCATCCCTACGGGATGCGGATTTTTTTAATTACATTTTTTCTACCAATAGGTCGTCCCTATCGGGACGGAAAAATTCAGGAACACAACCAAACTACTGAATAAATACAAATAAACTTCAATCTCCGAAAAATTCCACTGATATATTACTCAGAATTTACTGAAAGTTTAACGGCGTGGGCTTGCCCCGCATTGTTCGATTTAACTCTAAAACACGGAGTAAACTCTGTCGTTAACTATTAACCGGAAATCTCTCATAATTCAGAATTTACTGACAGTTAACGGCGTGGGCTTGCCCCGCGTTGTTCGACTTAACCCTAAAACACAGAGTAAACCCCGTCGTTAACTATTATTAATAGGTTGAAAACAAAAAATGGAATGATGAGAGAATGTCCAATCCCTGAAATTGCCAATTTGCATAAAATTTATCGATTATTCTGTTTTTTCTGAATATTCGGGTTAGAGTAAACCGATATAATTTTTGGTCAAGGAATTTGTCCTTCTCAATCCACCCCGAAACATATAACGGCAGACTTCACCGTCGTGCCAGAGGTTCAAGATTCAGATGAAACGAGTAGGAGTTGTTTGTATTGTCCTTTTGTTGTCTTTGTCCGTAGCGGGCTGTGCCTGTTATTCGGGTTCCTATAGCGGCTATGGACGTTTGGGCATGCCCTATGGTTGCGGTTCGGTAATTCACAATGGTGTGGTCGATTACGTGGACGGCAACACCATAACGTGTGAAACCGATTGCGGAACCGGTTATGCCAATGGTTGCACCGCTTATCGTCCGTGCGGTTTGTCCAACTGCGCCAACTGTTTGGGCAATCTCGTCAACGGCATTTTTGTTCTTGGCGAAGGAGCATTTTGTTTAGCCGCCGCACCGTTTGTCATGGTCGGTAATCTGCTTTGCGGCGGATATGGCGGTTATGAAATGTATCCAAACAACGCTTGTAGTAACGAAGTTTATTACGGAGATAACTGTTACCAACCTCACGATCTTTGCGATCCGTGCAGCAATGTTGACGCTTGCGGTTGCGTTAACGGAGCGGCGGGCAGTGGTTGCAGCCGATGCTCCGGCGGTTATACGGAAGGAATACGGGTTGACGGCGATACGTCGAAACCCAATTCCAGTTATAAACCGTTGACTCAACCGGTTCGGATTCCGGCATACAATGCCCAAACCAACCGAATCCGTCCAATCTCGCAAACAATGTACCGTCAACCGGCACAAACACAACGTGTGATTCCGGCACAACGTATGACACCGCCGCGCCCGCAGGTTTATGTTGCCGAAGATCAAATGGATTACGTACAATAGTCTGTTACGGCATCACTATGACCACAATATGAAGATAGGCAACTGTTCGCTAAAATAATTTTCGGCGAAGAGTTGCCTGTTTTTCATTATTGTAATTTTTAACGGTTTTCTACAGTACCCTTGTGAAAATTCCGCTGAATAATTACAATCTTAACCCACTTAACCCACATGCAACGCTTGCGCAACTATTCACCACAAACTATTAACGATAATGAAGATATTATTGACGAATGATGATGGGATTTACGCTCCTGGTTTAGCGGCGATGGAACAATCATTGCGGCGATTGGGTGATGTTTACGTGGTTGCTCCTTCAAAAGAGCAAAGCGGTGTTTCCCATTCGATTACCTTTTTAACGCCTTTGATGGTTAAAAAGGTGTTTGTTGATAATAAACATTGGGGTTGGACAGTGGATGGTAGTCCGGCGGATTGTGTTAAATTAGGTATTTCCGAAATTGTTCCTGATCGTCCTGATTTGGTGGTGAGCGGAATCAATGGCGGTTTGAATGCCGGAATTAATATTATTTACTCCGGTACGGTGGCGGCGGCGGTGGAGGGTGTTTTTTACGGAATCACCAGTATTGCCGTTTCTTTGGAATATGACGAAAACGAACCGTTTCATCTGGCGGCGGATTGGGCGGCGGATGTGATTGAAAAGATTCTTGAACAAAAAGATCAACAGCCAAGACTTTACAATATTAACATTCCACTGGCGGCACTTCGCAAAAACAAAGCGGAAACTAGAATTGTCGGGATGGATGTTACTCAGTATTGGGAATCGTTTGAACGCCGTATTGACCCGTTGGGACGTTTCTACTACTGGCTGACCGGACGACCGGATGCTCGGCAACCTAAACCGGAAAAACCTGTCGAAATGACGGATTTAACCGCTCTGACACAAGGATTGATTGCGGTAACTCCGCTAAACTATGATATGACGCATCGATCACAACTTGCCGTTATGGAATCATGGGATTTGAATCCGACAAACAAGCAAACAACCAATGAAAAAACAGTGCGTACCGGACCGACAATCCGAACAACAACGAAAAATTAGAAATTTTTGTAATATATTACTCAATTTTTTATTTTCTGCCCATTAAGTAATAAATTAATAGTTAACGACGGGGTTTACCCCGTGTTTTAGGGTTAAGTTGAACAACGCGGGGCAAGCCCACGCCGTTAACCTTCGGTAAATTCTGAATTATTAGAGGTTCCCATAAAAATCCTTTTCGTGAAATTTCGTGTGTTTCGTGTTAAAAAAATTAAAACAAAATAGACCGTTACGGCAACGTCTAAAAATTTTCCTAGCGTTCACAGGCTGGTTGTTCAATTAGGTCAATTAACGTAGAAAATTGCGAGGTAGGCGATCCGTCCGCTGGACGGTCGCGCCGGTTGAGATTTCACTGACACCAGGAAGGTTTGTCCTGTCTATCGCACGTCGATTCAATAATAGACCTTTTCGCTAACCGAAGGATCGCACGCGTCCCGCGTGCCTGAGTTAGCGCAAATGTCTCATTTCACCCTAACTCTGGGGATGCACGCGGGACGCGTGCGTTCCTTTCCTAAATAAACCTGTTCGTGT
>JAIROD010000041.1 GCA_031257725.1 Planctomycetaceae bacterium
CCAAAGCCGCAACCAGAGATTCTGAAACGGGTACGTACTCGAAAATGAAAAATGAATACGGCGGCATGACTCCCGAATAAATACACCCGCCTTAATCAGTTTCGACCGAATCGTACTACATTGAGCGTAACTGTCTATTTTAATTTTTATTAGTCCTGCAAGGACGACACTTTATTAACCGTATGCTTTAGCATACGGTTAGGGCAAACACACCACAAAGTCCCGCAGGGACGACACTTTATTGGATCAATGTATTCGATCGATTCCTGTTTGGAAATTTTTAATTGTCTGAACGAAGAGTTTTAAAATCACCATAGTCCCATCAATCATCGTTCGGACAACATTTTAAAAGTGTCGTCCCTGCGGGACTTAAGGTGTGGCGGGTTGTTGCCGTAAGCTAAAGCATACGGTTAATAAAGTGTCATCCCTGCGGGATTAGACAAGAGAATCATTCAAACCCAATGCAATTGGTACATGAATGATGAGAAAACAGATTGATTATAAAATAGACAGTTACCAATTACCTCGAAAGGAAAACATTGTTTTTTTCTGATATTCTGTTATATTGATTTTCACCGCAGTAAGAACACACGGCAATGTGTGACGTGTTGCCATGTGTTTTACTGAAAATCTGGAAAATTCTATAATCATTCAAGTAACGGTCTATTTTATACAGTTACATGCCGATTTATTGTCAACCCTTCAATTTGACGATAAAATTAGAGTCCTGCCTAAAATCAGACCAAACCTAAAAATATAAATATTTAACCAAAATCAAAAAATGTCAAACTCAACAATCGCCTTGACCTACGAATCGGTCATGCAATCAATCCGCGAAGCACAACAAGAAACCTATAAAGTTATCCAAGACTTCGCAAAAAATACCGACCATGCAATAAAAGAAGTTGCCGAACAACACAAAGAGATCCAAAAAGAAACCAAAGAACTTCAAAAAGGTCTTAAAGACCTTTCAAAACAAATGGGTACTTTGGGAAATCGTTTTGGCGAAGTTACGGAACACATGGTCTTCCCCGCAGTAGTTGCCCGTTTCAACGAACTCGGTTACCACTTTCACAAAGAATTTGAAGGAAACTTCAAAGTCATCAACCAAAAGAATCAAATAATCGCCGAAATCGACGCTTATCTTGAAAACAGTACGACAATCGCAGTTGTTGAAATAAAAGCGAAACCCGATAAAGAAGATGTCAAAGACCACATCCAACGAATTCAAAAACTAAAACAAAATCGTCAGGAATTCAATGAACAACCCAAAATAATCATCGGCGCTATTGCCGGTGCAGTCTTTCCTGAAAAAATTAAATCTGTTGCCATTAAATCCGGTTTCTACGTATTTGTCCAATCCGGCGATACCATGAAATTAGAAATCCCGAAAGGATTCAAACCAAAAGAATTCTAACAACGCAATTGTCTATTTTGTCTCATTAAAATAGACAATTAATCATTCAACTCTTTATAACAAGGATCATTATGACAATGAACATGTTCCATCGAATCTTGTTTCCGGTTCTTTTTTTGTTAAGTTCAACATGGACAGTTTCGGTAACAGCACAGAATGTTGCGCCGACATTGACATCACCGGAACTATCGCCGGAGCTGCCGCAATCAGCAACGATTCCTCCGGTGTTGCCGCGAATGAATCCGGCAGTCTTGCTCCGAATGCGGCAACAATTAACCTTTGAGCTTCAGCAGACACAACGAACTCTTGGGTTTATTGATCCCAATGACAAACAACTGACCGCATCGCTTCAGGAACAACAAGCAGAACTGACAAACCAATTAAAAGAAATTAACGCCCAACTCAAAATGCAGGGAATCCCTATCGAAAATCAGGAACCGTCTGCTAATAATCTTACGCCGAAAGCAACGGATAGTGTTACCGGAACGGCAACACCGTTGCCGGTCAATCCCGATCTCCTGATTCAACGGCGTGAAAATCCGGGAACGAAACCAATCACTCCCAATTCCGCTACAGAATTGACCACTCCCCATGACCTCCCAAAACCAATTGCATCGCCTATTCCTCCGTTTCAACCGCCATTCCAACCAATTCCGGGAATTGGAATCAACCCAATAAATAATCCTATCGAATCTGCAACCCCATTGCCGACTCCTTTTGATCAAGATCAGGCGTGGGCGGATTCGCCTTGGATCCCTAAACCGTCTAAAGAATTGTCCGAACTCAAACAAACGGTTGATTCGTTACGGAAAGAAATCGCCGATCTCAAAGAAAATATCAAGGCTCTCGAAACACAAATCCAACTCCTTAATCGGAACATTTTACTCAGTCAACCAAAATAGTTTAATCGTTTGATTCGTTTTTTTTGAGATAGTGAAACAGACGAGATAACCGGCATAGGTTATCTGCCTTAGGCTTCACACCTACAGCACAATTGAATATCTTGGACAGTGGGAACAATTAAACAACCCTGATTTTAACGTAACCGTCTATTTTAAACACGAAACACACGAAAATTATACGAAAAGGACAACAGAAATCTTTTTTGTATTTTCTTGTTATTTCGTGTATTTTGTGTTAAAAAGTTTAAAACAAAATAGACAATTACCCCTAATCGACACCCCAAAACAACAAATGTTCCCGATTACGTTAGGTTATGTTACGTTAGCGTGGAATGATAAATTTTGATATTGTTGTTTCATGCAATTCGACATTCAATCCATAAACCGATTCAACAATATTCTCGGTGAGTGTTTCGGGTTTTTCATCGGCAAACAGGTTACCATTTTTGAAGAGCAACAGGCGGTCAGTGAAACGCAGCGCATCGTTGATGTCATGAACGCTCAAAAGAGCAATCAAACAATGTTTATGGACGAACTGCCGCAGTAATGATAGGATTTCAACGCGATTTTTCATATCCAACGCGCTGGTTGGTTCGTCAAGCAACAGCAGTCCCGCTTCCTGAACAAGAATTCGTGCCAAAGAAACTTTTTGTATTTCTCCGCCACTGAGACGGTCAATGGGGCGGAGGGCTTTGTCTGCAAGATCAAGTAGATGAAGCGTTTGCTCTACTTTTTTGAAGTCCTCCTCTGTTGGTTGCCAACTCATGTACGGTTTTCTTCCGAGAAGGACGGCATCGAATACGGTCAGACCGGAAACTTCGGTTCGTTGCGACATGTAACCGATGAGTCTTGCTATTCTTTCCGGCGACAGGGAATTGAGGAGTTTGCCATAGAGAAGAATCGTTCCTTCCTGCGGTTTCAACCCTCCCCCAATGCAACGGAGCAAGGTCGTTTTTCCTGAACCGTTCGGACCAAGGATGGAAAGCATTGTTCCACCGGCAACCTCGAAAGACACCTTGTTTAATATTCGATTTTTTCCGTATTGAAATGACAGTTGTTCAACTTTAAGCATCAGCCCTCTCTCCTGTTCAGCAACATCAAAAGAAAAAGGGGCGCACCGAGAAATGCGGTCAAGATCGAGACCGGCATAAGACAACCCGGTGTGATACTTCGGGCGGTGCTGTCCGCAACAAGGAGAAGCAAGGCACCGCTGACTAAGGAACAGGGCAGGACAAAGCGGTTATCTGAACCGACCCAAAGTCGAACCCAATGCGGAATGATCAACCCGACAAACCCGATAATTCCAAGCGAGGTTACCAAAACCGCTGTTGACAGGGAAGCGAAAAACATTGTTCCCAACCGCATTCGCCGAATCGGAACCCCTAACGCTTGAGCATTTTCTTCGCCCAAAGCAAGGGTGTTGTAATTCCAGCTTTGTGAAATGAAATAGATCATTGAAACCAAAACGAAAAGGCTCATTATTCCGACAGAAAGCCAGGTTGCACGTTGTGTATCGCCGAAAGTCCAATAAATCATGGTGGTGAGTTGGCGTTCGGTGGCGTAATATTGAAGCAGCATGATTCCCGCCCCATAAAACGCACCAAGGGCAACTCCAATTAAAATGATAGTTTCCTGTCTGATGGAGCGGTATCCCGATAGGAGCATGATAAGACCGATTGCAAGGAGCGAACTCAAAAAAGCACCAACCGTAACCGAACCGGCAAGCCGAAAAACATTTGAAGCGGCATGTTCGGTTAATCCGGCAGTGTTGCCGTTTAAAAAGATGACCAACGCCGCACCGAATGCTGCCGCTCCTGATATTCCCAGAGTGAACGGGGAGCAAAGCGGATTCCGAAGAACCGCCTGCATCGCCGCACCGGAAACCGCCAGACCGGCTCCGGCAAGTAAAGCCGCGAATGCTTGGGGCAAACGGAAATGATAAATAATTCGCACATAATTTTCCGGCGCTTCGTAACCGAGTAAAATCCGAATGATTTCCGTTTTGCTGATTCCGACGGGACCGACCGTGATCGAGTAAAAAAATGCAAACGGCAAGAGTACGAGCATTCCTATGAACACGAATCGTTTACGTCTGAGGTATTGATGATATTCGTCGATAACGGAAAGTGAATTCATCAGAAGTAGTTAATAGTTAATAGGGTGTCTCTAATAATTCAATTTTTGTAATATTTCAGTGGAATTTCCAAAACGTATCGTCATCGTTTCACCAAACCTTATTTTCAACCTTATTTTCTAAACAAAACGATTAGACAAAAGAATCTTAGCAATTCAATATGTTTTAGCAAATTCCACTGAAATATTACGGAATTTTTAACTTATTTGGATAACCAATTAACCATTTAGTTTAATCGGTTGTTTTGATAGGGACAAAACAGCAAAAAATGTAACCATTTACACTGAAATAAATAAAATATGAGTACAATAACGGAACCGTCCGCAATCCTTCAGATTCAGGACAAATTAAAAACGCTTTCACCGCAAGAATTACGCATGGTTGAAAACGTCATACATGATTTACAAAAAAATCATGCCGTTTCCGAACATTCAGAAAAAGAAAACAATGATCTTGATTTTGATAAGTATGGATGGCACCATCCGAAGCCGGAACAAATTCAGGAATTTCTCGATTCATGGGCTGGCTGTTTGGCTCATTTGCCGGATTGGGATAAAAAGCAAATACGTGAAATGCGTCTTAATGAAAGATATGGTGA
>JAIROD010000123.1 GCA_031257725.1 Planctomycetaceae bacterium
GGTTAGCGGTCAGTAAGATGAGTAAAGGACTCGTTACTAAAGCATTTTCAAAAATTCTCAACGAAAAGGAGGCTGAAAAAATGGCTACTTCTACAATGCAAGAACTTATAACTCAAGGTCAAAAAGAAGGCAAAAAAGAAGGTCGAAAAGAAGGCCGGAAAGAAGGTCGAAAAGAAGGTCGAAAAGAAGGTCGAAAAAAAGGTAAACAAGAAGGCAAAACGGAATTCGGACGTAATGCCGTTTTGAATGTTTTGCGCAAAAGGTTTGCGAAGGTACCTAAAAGAATTGAAACAGTGATTCAGAAAATGAATGACCCGATTGCTTTGGAGTCATTGCATTCCTATGCCTTAGACTGTCCAACACTGGACGAATTTGTGACTGCTTTAAGGTAAAACTCTGAATAGTATTCGCAACATCAATAAACAAGGATTTTTGGTAATATATCAGTGGAATTTTTTGGAGATTGAAGTTTATTTTTTACCACCCCTAGCCCCTCCGAAGGTGGGGAATTATTCCCCTCCTTCGGAGGGGCTAGGGGTGGTCATTCGGAGGAAACAACTGAATAGTTAAAAAAAATATTCCACTGATATATTACGATTTTTGTAATATTTCAATAGTTTTTGTTTTTTTTCTTTTTTAACCGTAAAGAACACTTTTTTAAAACAATATATTCGGCAAAGAAAAAAAATTCCATTTGAAATTGTAGCGGATCAGAGATTGGGAAAACGGCAGACAACAAGATAAAATAATTTTGAAACAAATAGATCAGATGATGATTATTTATTCAAAATAGTTTGCATTACGATAGTTATTGTTTTAATAATTTCATTTGATGTAATTTATCAGTGGAATTTTTATTTCGGGTAAAATTGTCCGCAGTTTTTATAAAAAATGAACGCGGACATTTTGTCCGCATGAGTTGACGGTGTTGACCGTATTGGAGCGGGTGAAACGTCCGCATTCCTGAATTTCACTGAGATATTATTATTTGATTAAATCTGATAACGAGGAAAAGATGTCTTCATTACAGCCGCTTCCCATGACCCGTGACGAGATGTTGGCTCGCGGTTGGGATGAAGTTGATGTTGTTTTTGTTACGGGCGATGCTTATGTTGATCATCCTAGTTTTGCGGCGGCATTGCTTGCGCGTATTCTTGAAGCCGATGGATTCCGTGTTGCAGTTCTTGCGCAACCGGATTGGCATTCCGCCCAATCTTGGACAACATTCGGCAAACCGAAATTGGCGTTTTGTGTTTCTGCCGGCAACATGGATTCCATGATTAACCATTACACGGCGAACCGCAAAATCCGAAACGAAGACGCTTACAGTCCCAATGGTCTGATTGGTCTCCGTCCGGACCGTGCGACCCTTTCTTATTGTCAACGGGCGCGCGAAGCCTATTCGGATTGTACCGTTATTGCCGGAGGAGTTGAAGCCAGTTTGCGGCGGCTTGCTCATTATGATTATTGGAGCGATAAAGTTAAACGTTCTATGGTGTTGGATTCCAAAGCTGATCTGTTGGTTTATGGAATGGGCGAAACGCCGCTGCTTCAGATTTTGCGGCGGCTTCGTAACGGCGAACCGGTCAGTGAAATCCGTAACATTCGCGGAACGGCTTACCGTCTTAAACAAATGGAAGACTTACCTGAAGAAACGGAAACAACAATTCATCTGCCGACACATGAGGAAGTTGAAGAGGACAAATCGAAATTTTCCAAAATGACGCGGATAATTTATGAAAATCTTAATCCGTATCTTGGTGTTACACTTGTTCAGGAACACGCATTGGAAGCCGTTGTCGTCAATCCGCCATCGTTTCCGTTGCAACAATCGGAAATGGATAAAACTTACGCATTACCGTTTACCCGCAAACCTCATCCGGTTTACGGTAACGCGAAAATTCCGGCGTGGGAAATGATTAAAAATTCTGTACAGATTCATCGCGGTTGTTTCGGCGGTTGTTCTTTCTGTTCACTTGCCGCTCATCAGGGTAAATTCATTCAAAGCCGAAGCCGTGAATCTGTTATTACGGAAATAAATCAAATTGCCGCGCAACCGGAATTTCGCGGAATAATCAGTGATCTTGGCGGACCTTCTGCGAACATGTTTTCGCTTGGTTGTCGGAACGCCGAAGCCCAAAATGTTTGCCGTAAAACATCGTGCCTGATGCCTGAACCGTGTCCGAATCTGAATACGGATCACTCGGAATTGATTGAACTGTTACGGGCGGTTCGTAACATTCCTGCCGTGAAACAAGTATTTATTGCTTCCGGTGTTCGAACTGATTTAGCGTTACTCGATAAACGTTACATTGAAGAGCTGGTCGAACATCATATCGGCGGTCATCTCAAAACCGCACCGGAACATACGGATACAACGGTATTGAGGTTGATGAATAAACCGCCGATAGATAGTTATGACCAATTTTGTTCAATATTTGCAACCATCAGCGCAAACGCCGGAAAAGAACAATATCTTGTTCCTTATCTGATGGCAGGTTTTCCCGGAACAACGCTTAAAATGATGATTGAAACTGCCGTGTATTTGAAAAAACATGGTATTCGGTCGGAACAAGTTCAGGAATTTATTCCTGCTCCGTTTGAGTTGGCAACCAGTATGTATTACACCGGAATCAATCCGCTGGACGGTCAACCGGTTTTCGTACAGAAAAAATTCAGAGAACGGCGGCTTCAAAAAGCGTTGTTAATGTACGATGATCCGAATAATTATCACGATATTAAATCGGCATTGCGTGAAGCCGGACGAAACGATCTGATCGGCAATTCTCCCGATTGCCTTATTCCGCCTTATCCGCCGAAATCGCTTGCGTTACGGCGCAGTTCAAAAGTTAAACGGTTACAAAAACAAAATGAACAGGATAAAAAAATAAGAACAGAACGCCGTCAAAAATTTGAACAAGAATCTCAAAAACAGAATAAAACTGAAAGCCGCAGCCGGACTGAAAATCGCAACAATTTTCATCATCGTGATCGAGTCGAAAACCGTGATCGACCTCAACATCGTGATCGTTTTGAAAATCGCAACCGGATTCAAAAATATGATGATAAAGAAACCGTTCCAAAAAATGATCAACAATCTTTTCCAAAAGAATCGTCGGAAAATCGGCAAAAGCAGGAACATCGTAAACCGTTTCAAAAACGACCGGTGAAAAATTTCAAAAATAACCGACAGAACAAAACATCGCCTCTTCCCAATACCAACCATTCGCGGAAGAATCACCAATAGGGAATCTCTCATCATTCAGAATTTACTGAACGTTAACGGCGTGGGCTTGCCCCGCGTTGCTCGACTTAACCCTAAAACACGGGGTAAACCCTAATACTACTGTATTGCTCAATTTGCTCGTACCTTTATCGCGTGGCAATTTTTCCGTTTAAAAAAAAATTGTCGGTAGTTTTTTTTTGAAAATTTTTCTACATTGCTCTTTTAGCTTACCAGCGATTCTGCTATCATAACCGTTGGTTCTGCTATAAACCCCTTCTTGGTTGTTCCGAT
>JAIROD010000383.1 GCA_031257725.1 Planctomycetaceae bacterium
AGGTTTGTTGTTGTTTATTTTCATGCTACTGAGGTTGTTTAGTTAAGAAAATAAGGTGAAAATAAGGTTTGTTAAAGCAATCCAATACGTTTTCGCAAATTCCGCTGATATATTACAAAATGATTATTAAAATGATTATTAAAACGATTATTAGTTTCCGAGCGATTGCAACGGAGCGGGAATTCGACCGCCGAAATGGACAAATTCATTGCTTGCTCCGATATTCCGAACTTCCATCACCGGCGAGGCTCCAAAAAGACCTCCGAAACTCACCGGATCACCCGCTTTAGCACCGGGAACCGGAATTAATCGTGCGGCAGTGGTTTTATTATTGATCACGCCAATCGCCATTTCATCGGCAATCAATGCGGCAATCGTTTCAGGCGGAGTATCGCCGGGAATCAGAATCATATCAAGACCGACACTGCAAACCGCTGTCATTGCTTCGAGTTTTTCGAGACTCAAATGTCCTTGAGCAACGGCATCGGCTAAACTGGAATCTTCGGAAACCGGAATGAACGCCCCGCTCAAACCGCCAACAGAACTAGACGCAAAAAGTCCGCCTTTTTTCACCGCATCATTCAAAAGAGCAATCGCCGCAGTGGAACCGGGTGCACCGATTTGGGCAATCCCCAACGTTTTCAGGATTTCACCGATACTATCGCCGACAGTTGGCGTTGGTGCGAGTGAGAGATCAACAATACCAAATTCCGTGTTCAACCGTTCCGCCACTTCACGACCAATCAGTTCACCAACACGGGTTACACGAAAACTGGTTATTTTAATTTCTTCTGCGAGATCGCCGAGAGTTAATTTTTTGCCGTTAACTTTAGCGGCTTCGATACGGCGGCGCAAACCGGAATCCACCACGCCGGGACCGCTAACTCCAATATTGATTGTCGCTTCCGGTTCTCCCGCACCCATGTACGCTCCAGCCATAAACGGATTATCTTCGGGAATATTGGCAAAAACAACCAGTTTTGCCGCGCCGAAACCTTGTTGTTTGGCGGTGGCTTCGGCAATTGCCGGAATGAGATGTCCGAGTTGACGGATGGCGTTCATGTTAATTCCCGCCTTACGCGAAGCAACATTGATCGATGCGCAAACCCGTTCTGTTTTAGAAAGAACCTCCGGCAGTGAATCCAAAACAATTTGTGCACCGTTGGAAATTCCTTTTTGAACCAACGCGGAAAAACCGCCGACAAAATCAACTCGGCATTCGGCGGTTGCTTTATCCAAGGTCTGAGCGAGTTGCAATGCCGTATGACGGCCATGACCGGCAAGAATGACGGCAACCGGTGAAACGGCAAGACGCTTATTCGTAACCGGAATACCGTATTTTTCCCCGATTTCATCGCAGATCACTACCAAATTACGAGCGTAATCGATAATTTTATTGTACACTTTCCGGCAAAGTTGATCCGCGTTGACACTGGCGCAATCATTCAGATTCAGCGCAAGTGTTACGGCGCGAACGTCAAGATGCTCGTCATGGAGCATACGGATTGTCGAAAGAATTTCGTCTGTTCGAAGCATTGTTTGGAGTATCGTTTGGAGTATCGTTTGGAGTGAGGGATTGGCGGTTTGCGATTTGTAGTTAATGGAATGGGGTTTGTAATTAATGGAGTGGGGTTTATGGTTAGTGCTTCAAGCGGATTACAATCTTGATAACAAAAATTCCGCCTTGCGTCCCCAACCGCCAATCCCAACCGCCATTCAATGAATGTATGGCGGCGGATCGCCTTGAATGATCGCTAAAGCGTTTTCGGCGGCGCGTTGTTCGGCTTCTTTTTTTGCTGCGCCCCATGCGGAGGGGAACGTCTGCTCACCAATTCGAACTTCCACATTAAACGATTTGCGATGTTCCGGTCCGGTAACTTCAAGCACTTTGTATTCCGGCGTATGACCTAAGTATTTTTGCGAATAATGTTGGAGAACGGATTTATAATTATCAGCGTCGTGATTTTGTAGCATTTTGTCGATTTCTTCCCGAAAGACTTTTAAAATGAAACGTCGTGCTTCTTCGAGACCGCGATCAAGATAAATTGCGGCAATGAACGATTCTACCGCGTTAGCGAAAATAGAATCGGGAACTTGGGAAGAACGTCCGAGTCCGCGACCAAGAATCAAAAATTTATCCAAACCGAGTCGTTTACAAACTAACTGACAAGTTGCCCGACTGACGACAGCCGATTTAATTTTGGTCATATCACCTTCCAGCATTTCGGGAAACGTATCGAACAAATAATTGCAGATTACATAGCCGAGTATGGAATCGCCGAGAAATTCCATACGTTCATTGGAACATTGCGGCGAGTCCGCTCCAGAGGAATGGGTCAATGCCGTCCGCAAAAATTCCGGATTATGAAAGGTATAACCGATTTGTTTTTGACAATTTGTTAGAAAAGTATCCAAGTCCATGAATGGGGAGAAAGGCTAATATTCGGAAGGTTTGGGAACATTTCGCGTTTTCCGAAACGTGTGTTCAATCGGCAACGCCTAATTATATTCCGTAAAGGCAGGTTCAACAAGATAGAGCAT